>NZ_JBFRSD010000020.1:0-110208 GCF_041473395.1 Vibrio sp. 10N.222.55.C6 | reverse complement strand
CTTTAACTGATCGGCATTACACACTAGGTGGGCTCTTTCGTATAATGTGGTGCCCGCTACTGGACTCGAACCAGTGACACCTTGCATGTCATGCAAGTACTCTAACCAACTGAGCTAAGCGGGCGATGTTCTAATTTCTTATTACTACCATTGTGACAAACTCAATAGTTATGCAATAAAAACAAATAAGGAATGGTGCGTCCGAGTGAACTCGAATCACCGACCCCCGCCATGTCAAGGCGGTACTCTAACCAACTGAGCTACGGACGCATTCCCTTAGAACGCCAACGATGATATCTATGATAAACAGATGGTGCAAGTATTAACTGGCATCTTGCGATTCGTTTGCTCACTTTGCAATCAAAGACATAACAACATGTCGATTTTACACCCAGATTATCGTCAAACCGCTGAAAAACAAAGTTTAGTTAGAAAAAATTCTAATCCTTGATGACAACCAATTAACTAACCTAATGTGTTCAATTTGGGATTTTTGTTGTCTATACCGTTTTTCTTGGCCTTTACAGTAACCATACAGGTATAGATCAATGCCTATATTTAGTGTCAAAAATTTTGCTTGCCCACTGGGTTACCGTAGTATTTTGATCATTATAAGTGAAAGGCACGCAGAGGCTTTGTAACTCACTGAAATACATCATTCATAAAAATCACCACGATTTTGTAATCGTCGTCATCGAATTACTAGGCCGCAATGACTAAATTCGGATTTTTCATATAAAGTGGCCGGGTTATTACCAACATACATAAATACGATAGCACTCTATAGTCGAAAAACATCAGCTACAATTAATCTCCCTCAAGAGCAACAATCTATAAGCAATTCAAAACCCAACCCCACACATCATAGCTATTTTGAATACATACAGCACAGTAATACATAATGAAATTTGCATAATGGTAAAGCGCGCCTATATTCATAACCTGTAGGAATTAATAGTCTAAATTCAATGCTATACGTGAATTTATGGTTTACGATAAATACAATTGTGAAAAATAGGGAATAAATTATGAAAAAATCACATATCGCCATTGAGTGGTGAGCATACTATCGACATCTGCCGTATCGGCGGCGACCATTTATGAGACAGATGAAACAGTATTCAATATCGGCGGCCGCGCAGAAGTTCGAGGGAATTTCTCTGATGAGAATAAAAGTGCTGGTAATAGTAGCACCTATAGTGATAGATCACGTGTCCGCTTAAGTGTCGATGGCACACAAAAAGCGTCGGACGATGTTTCCTTTTTTGGGAAATATGAATTCGAACTAACAGAGTCTGAAGATGGCGCATCAGATGATATCGGCATTAACACTCGATTCTTATATACGGGTGTTCAAACCAATCACGGTAACGTCTATTATGGCCACCAAAATAATGCCGTTACCTACTTAACCGATTGGACGGATATGGCTGAAACCTTCAGCGGCTATATCAATGAATACACGGTGTCGACTGCTGATCGAGCAAAAAATGTTTTACGTTATGAACTGACAAGCGACAACATCACCTTTCAAATTGATGGCAATTTCAATTCAGATAGTGAATCAGCACAAAGTGACGGCTTCGGTGCAGTTGTCGCCGGCAGCACTTCGATTGGGTTAGATATTGGCGTCGGTTATGCGTCAAGTGATGAAACCTATGGCGTTGGGACAGATACAGAAACTTCTGATGCCTATATTGGTGCGGTTAAGTACACCAACGATCAGGGGGTTTGGTTCGCCGCACTCTATCAATTTGGTAGTATTTCAGGTCTAGGCGTAAAAGATTCAGACTACGATTCTGCAGATGCTTACTTGGGATACTCGTTTGGTGTCAACACCGTCAACCTGACCTACAGCTACTTTGAAGCTGACGATATTGCAGATTACGACATTAACTTTATCGGTCTAGAATACGCACGTTATATTGGCGATGTGGCCTTCTTTGGTAGTTATAAGTTTAACATGTTAGACGAGGGCGAAGGTGGGCAAGGCGATAACGACGAAGATGAGCTACAGCTCGGTATGCGTTACGCGTTTTAGTCTAAACCAATCCACTTAATATTAGTAAAGCCGAGCATAATCAATGCTCGGCTTTTTAGTTTGTATAACTTATTCGTATCTAAGCGATTGAATCGAGTCCAACCGGATGCATTACTATCGATACCAACTATTCTTCAACATCGAATACAACGTTGTAGTTTTCGGTATAGGTGCAGTTTGGCTGGCGGCTACAAGTGAAGAAGCGTCGGCCTTTGTAATCGCCTTGGCTTGCCAGTTTGATGATCATTGGGCTACCACACTTCTTACAAAATCGCACTTCTTTTGATGGCTCGATTAAATCGATGTGTGCTGCCAGTAACCTCTTCAAACGGCTCACTTGGTAGCTGTGTTTAATAGATGCACCAATCAGAGGTAAACCTGCCGATTTACACACGTGAATTAGTAGCTTTTCGCGATCGACTTTCCCTTTATTGAGCTCTTTGCCGTTATCAAGTTCGATAATAACGCGGGGCTCTAGCGTTCGCGGGTCGCAAACAACAAAGTCGAAGTAACTACGTGAGATCTTGTTGTTGGCGATAAACCAATTCTTCTTATTGTTCGTCTTAGCAGGAACAAGTACGTTCGACATGCTGACTTTAGCAAACACTTCCCCATGGTTGCCCACAGCTGATTTTAGCGCATTATAGAATGTCGCCTGTTGCGCCGACATCAACGCGCCTTTCTTCTGATAAGCGTGGTCTTTGGTGTCATCGTGTTTCACCACATACTTTTGAATAAAGTAAAAGAACACAACCAGAACAATTACAACGATAAAGATATTAGTCATTTTCCAGCACAATCAAGTCTGTATAGGGATTAAGAGAGTAGCTAGCGTATGTAGAAAAGCATCACCTGGCAAGCAAAAGAGCGAGAGTTGCCAACCAGAATCACGACCTTTGAGCGCAGTGCCCAACGAGAGGTCGCTCCTTCGCTAGACACACCTCTCTTATTTTGATAATTAAATCATCAATTACACTCTAGATTGATTTAGATCAATTTACCTAGATTTGTGATCAACTAGTCTGAAAAACGTTAGGCAAATGTTAATAAGGAAATTGATATGGAACTTAAACAAGACCCAAGATGTTATACCGACGTATGTGTAGATGGTAAATGGTTCCACTATGACCACTGCGGAACCCATGCCTACATGTTAAAGGGAGGAGCTTCGGCTGTGATTGAACTCGCTAGCGAACCAGCGACAGAAGGCGAATTGGTTGAAATGCTTCAAGGTGTCGCTAAGTAACCCACCAAGCTAAATCACAGTATGAATTAAGCGAATAAGAGTAAATAGCCGTATTAGTTCAGATAAGCACTCTTATTCGCTTAGTTATTGAAGTTCAGGTTTCTTGATTGCAGGGGATTAACTAAGTTTAGGAACTCAAATGATAACGACTTTATTGCGCCCTGACTGCTTAGCTTGATACAAAGCATCGTCTGCCGATTTCAAGTGTTTCTTATAGGTACGGCTATTCAACTGTTGCCCCGTTAGATGAGTCGTCGCACCAATCGATGTGGTTAATTCTAATGGGCCAGAATGCGTTTCAATCGGTCGGTCAGCGATCGCTTGTCTTATCAGTTCAAGCTCTTTATTAGGATCTTG
This sequence comes from Vibrio sp. 10N.222.55.C6, assembly GCF_041473395.1. Taxonomy (NCBI): domain Bacteria; kingdom Pseudomonadati; phylum Pseudomonadota; class Gammaproteobacteria; order Vibrionales; family Vibrionaceae; genus Vibrio; species Vibrio sp. 10N.222.55.C6. Next base: position 106,564 of record NZ_JBFRSD010000020.1, on the reverse strand, counting down.
ATTCCCAGCCAGCAACAAAACAAACTCTTCCCCACCCCATCTTGCCACTACATCGTTTGTTGATAAGATTTTCTCTAAACGCTTAGCGACTTCCACCAGCACTTGGTCACCAATATCATGCCCATAAGTGTCATTAACTTGTTTGAAGCGGTCTAAATCTAGAATAGCGAGCGTATACCCAAACGACGACAAATGATGTGGCATCGGCTGAGTTAACCGTTGCTCTAAGTAACGCCTATTGTATAAGCCTGTCAGTTCGCATCTTGTTGATTGCTTAAGTAGTTCTTTGTTGGTCTTCTGGATCGAGCGTAACCTTATCAATAGTAACGTGGCGCTTATCATCACCATGATACCCAAAGCGACGACGATTCGATTCCGTAATTGCTGCTTATCTAATGTCAGCTCACCCAACTCTTTTTCTGCGTTAAGCAGTTCGTTTTCTTGAGCTAATGATGCCGTAGCGAAATCTTGCTCGAGTAAAAAGATATCACTCTGGCGCTTATCAAATAGCAGCGCTTTATTACCCTTGTAATAGAGCTTGAAGTAGCGAAGTGCGTTCTCGCTGTCGCCTCTTGAATCATAGTATTCAGCAAGTGTTCTTAAGCCGAAGACCTTCCAGCTGCGAGTCCCCACAACATCGAACATTGCAGACGATCGCTTTAGATCAGCAAAAACAAAATTATCTCGGTTCAAACCAATGTTCGCTAAGGCTCTATTTAGGTAACACTGCCCCAATTGAAGTGTGTATTTGTCCACTCCTGGGTATCTAAGACACAAGTTTGCGACTTGTCGTGCTGACTCAAAGTTCTTTTCCGCCAACAACACATCACTCTCTGCTTTTAATAGGATGATTTTGTATCGTTCACTCACGTTATCGCCATTAAGCTTAGCCGCACTTTGATATGCTTCCCGCCCTTTGACCAAATCACCACTGCGCAGATAAGCAAAAGACTCATTCACATGCAGCACTCCAATGGTAGACGCTTCGAGTAGTCCACTCTTGTAATAGAGTTTTTTGGCTCTTTTAATCAGCTTGAGCGCTTTAGGCCAGTCTTCCAAATAGATATAAAGCAATGCCATGTTTGACACTAACTTGCTGTTGTAGATGTGTTGAGGGTACTTCTTACCAAGGTCTAAACCTTTATGGAAAAAGTATTGAGCTTCAGGAAAGTCATTGCGGATGTTGTTGATGACACCAGCCGTGTTATAGGCCTTAATCAACAACTCTTCATAGTGGAGCGATTCTGCGATATCTATCGCAGCTCTGATTTGGATTTCAGATTCCGCTAGCTCACCCGTACTGATGTATTCGATCGCTAATTCAACGAGAGATTGGGCCTTTAACCAACCCATATGTTCGTGTTGTGCGAGTGCTTTAATCTGCCTGACGTATTCGGAAACCGCTTTGGTATCCAACTTATGTTGCGCGAGGTTCGACAAAATCATCAATTCGTAAGCACGATAGATGGCTTTATCTTGGTCTGGGAACTTGGCTTGGAGAGCCTCAAGTTGTAGGGAAGCTAAATTAGGGTCACCACGAGATACATCGAGAATATCGATCAACGCAGATCCATATTGAGAGAGTGATAACTCTTTCTCTGGACTATAAACACTCGGGTTTTCAGGGCGAATATGCTTTAAATCGTCGTCATAAGTTGGATAGAGCAAATACAGCCCCAGCACAATACTCATCAGCACCACGAAAAGGAATGAACCTAACACATTGTTTCTATTCATTTATCAGGGCCATTATTGATTGAATTCCAATTTTATTGACGTTTTTTAAGAGCGGTCAAACATTATACCCGACAGATATACAGATTAAAATCCTGCGCACTGGTGGATCTGAATTGGGTTTTTCTCATTAATTAGAATAATCAGGCAACTTTCTTGATTTAACTCAGACAATCATCTACCTCATTGGCGTTATAGTGATTTTCCTGTTCCTACCTCCGCGGCTTCTTTTTGAACAAGCGGAAGCATAATGAGAATTAACAATGACCCAAATTAATGAACAACGTCTTGTAGAACATTTCTGCGATCTAGTGAAAATTGATAGTGAATCTCGTAACGAAAAAGCGATTGCTGAAGCTTTGGCTGAGCAACTCGGTGAACTAGGTTTTGAAGTTCACAAACTGGCGGTTCCTGAAGAAGTGTCTAATGGTTTCAACATCTACGCTCGTCTAGATGGCACTCTTCCAGGTAGCACAGTGTTCAGCTGCCACATGGACACAGTAACGCCAGGCATCGGCATTGAGCCAATCATCGAAGACGGTATCATCCGTTCAAAAGGCAACACAATTCTAGGTGGTGACGACAAGTCTGGTATCGCAGCTATCATGGAAGCGGTTCGTTGCATTAAAGCTGAAGGACAAGAGCACAAAACTATCGAGATTGCATTTACTGTATTCGAAGAAGGCGGTCTGTTCGGCTCTTTGAACTTCGATATGTCTTACATTCAATCTGAGCACGCAATCGTACTTGATACAGGCGGTCCAATTGGCACTATCGTAAACGCAGCGCCTGGCCAGCAGAAGATTGTTGCTAAAATCAAAGGTCGCCCTGCTCACGCTGGTTTAGCACCAGAAGAAGGCATCAGCGCAATTCAAGTTGCTGCAGACGCTATCACTAAGATGAACCTACTTCGTATCGATGAAGAAACGACAGCAAACGTTGGTATTGTTGAAGGTGGTCAAGCAACTAACATCGTAATGCCAGAGCTTAAAGTCGTGGCTGAAGCACGTTCTCTAAACGGCGAAAAGCTAACGGCTCAAGTTGAGCACATGATCTCTACATTCCAAGAAAGTGCTAAGCAGTTCGGCGCTGAAGTAGAAATCGAATCAACTCGTGCTTACGATGCATTCGTTATTGCAGACGATCATCCGCACATTCTTTCTATCAAATCGGCGTTTGAGAAGCTTGGCGTCACAGCGAACACTAAACGCACTGGCGGCGGTAGCGATGCAAACAACTTCAACGCAAAAGGCCTGACAACAGTTAACCTTTCTACTGGTATGGCGAAAGTTCACACCACTGAAGAGTACATTGCAGTGAAAGACATGGTCGCAATCACTGAGTTTGTTGTGGCTTACGTAACGCAATAATCGAATCCATTAGTTAGGTAGTCACTTCTATCTAGCACAATGAAAAAAGCCGAGACATCATCACGATGCTCGGCTTTTTGTTGTTTAGGTGAACATAGAAGGTCGAATCTAAAACCCTCTACGCTTCCAGAATTGGCCTTCGTCTTTTGCTACTAGGTCGAATGTCTTGTCGGCGATGATGTTGCCTTTTAGCTCAACCGTCATGCGCCACTTTCCTAGCTTGTTCGAGACAGGAGCCCAGATAGTGTCACCTAAGTAGAAATCCCAGTCATTGTTACCGACATACTCCTCACCATCAAACGGTTCGAGCACTTCACCTTTGTCTGTGGTGATGTTTGGGTGATAAATGCAGTAACGGATCTTCTCACCTTTGGCTTTTTTGATATTCAGGATATAGCCAAACTCTACGTCGATTTCAGCATCAACGGTGGTGGTGAACTCTTGGATTTTTGGAAGATCTTTAGATTTTGAATCCCATGTGGAATAGATACCATAAGAAGTCATGTCGACCACAACAGAGCGCTTTGCCATTTCAATCGTTACCTTGAAGTTGTTCTATTAATTTAATTCTATTTGCCATTCAGCCACGCAAGCAGAAGAAGAACGAGGCTATTCTTGCCAGTCTTTCGCCATACGCTTAATTACTGAAGGTTCAATGTCGTGAATAGTGCCATATTGCTCTCGGCACACTTCGATAATTAATTCTGCTTTATATTTGAGTGCAAGTTGGCGGTAGGCTTTCATTTCCCAATGCTTAATAAAGGTATTTGAAACAACCACATCAAACCCTTGCTTTAAGCCGTTTTCAGCTGTGTTTTGACACCACTCATGAGCTTGTCGCAGCTGCCTAGGATCAAAATGGTACTCACCTTGCTCATTCACATAATACATATCGGCTTCGACATGCAATGCATCGTAGGTTTTTGCTTTTGTTGATTTGCCAGAACCGGGCAACCCTCGAATGAGTATTAACTTCATCTGTCACTTTACAGGCTAATTTGAAAACATGAGTTTATCGTAAATAGTAACGAGTTGCTCTGATAACTGCCTCTGCTCAGCATACGAAAACCAAGTACTTACACACGACTCAGACAATCACTGAATACAATGAGACTCCCCTCGAAGCGCGTGGATTGCTTCTGATAGAAAACACAAATAATTTACATCTATCCATTTTGCATATCGACAAGCGTATCAAACTACTATAGATTTAGATGTATAGACGTCTACATATCTAGCTTAGGGAGAAAGCTGTGCCTATTCGCATTCCAGACCAATTGCCAGCATCCGATGTTCTTCGTGAAGAAAACATCTTCGTTATGCCGTTATCAAGAGCATCGACACAGGAAATTCGTCCACTTCGAGTCTTGATCCTCAACCTAATGCCGAAGAAGATTGAAACTGAAACTCAATTCTTACGCCTACTATCGAACAGTCCATTGCAAGTGGACGTTGAGCTGCTGCGCATTGATGACCGACCAAGCAAAAACACACCGACTGAACACCTTGATAACTTCTACCGCCAATTTGAAATGGTCAAAGGGAGAAACTTTGATGGATTGATCATTACTGGTGCACCGCTTGGCTTGGTTCAATTTGAAGATGTTATCTACTGGGACCACCTAAAAACCATCATGGAATGGGCAAACAAGCACGTGACCTCAACCTTGTATGTGTGTTGGGCGGCTCAGGCGGGTTTGAAATTACTGTATGATTTGCCAAAGCGCACTCGTAAAGAGAAGCTTTCTGGTGTTTATAATCACGAGATTCATCACCCTTACCACCCGCTTCTGCGTGGCTTTGACGATACCTTCTTAGCACCGCATTCTCGCTACGCAGATTTCTCTCAGGAATACTTAGCCGAGCATACCGACCTTGATGTTCTTGCGACTTCTGATGTGGCTGGCGTATATCTGGCGGCGACCAAAGATAAACGAAACGTGTTTGTAACGGGTCACCCTGAATACGATGCGCATACATTACACGGTGAGTACGTTCGTGATTTAGGCGAAGGCATGGAACCCGTGATTCCAATCAACTACTACCCGAACAACAATCCAGATAATAAGCCTGTCGCAAGTTGGCGTAGTCATGGGCACTTGTTATTCTCAAACTGGTTGAACTACTGCGTTTACCAACAAACGCCTTACGATTTGGATCACTTCAGCGAAGACAACTTTACCAAAGACGATTAAGTTCTTTCTTCCGATTCACAAACACATAAAGCCGTGTTCAGTAGGTTGTTGATAAAACGCCAAATTGGACGCGGTTTTTTTATGGTGTTTGAGTCGCATTCCATAATAGATTTACCACTTCAATAGATTTGATTTCATATGATGGGTTGGTGTTCATAAGGAGCTTCACATGCCCGCCAAGTCGTTATTATCTAAACCTATTTCATTATCCCGCCCTCTTTCGTTATCGAGTCTGATACTACTCGCCTCTCTTTCGTTGGTCGGTTGCGTTTCTGTCACTGAAGGACCGCCAAAGATTGAAAGTGACCCTATTGCGATGTCTGAATCTCGTATTGAATTAGGTTTGGGTTATATGGGGCAAGGGAATATGGTAAGAGCACGTGAGAACCTAGAGCTCGCCATCAAACACGCACCTAGCTACTATCGAGCTCGCCTTTCCATTGCGCACTATTACGAACAAGTTGGGGAAGTTGACGAAGCAAGAGATGCCTATAAAAAAGCGCTGAGGTTAGACGCAAGAAACGGCAACGTATTGAACAACTACGGTACATTCTTGTGTAAACAGGGCGAATACGAGCAAGCCGATAAATACTTTAACCGTGCCATCGACCAACCCTATTATTATCTCGTCTCTGCCAGTTATGAAAATGCGGCATTCTGCGCGTTTAAAGCCGGAGAGGTCGAGCAAGCAAAATACTACTTCTCTCGTGCGATTGACCACGACCCAAATCGAGCTAGATCCGTACTACAGCTTTCTAAAATTGAAGTCAGTGAGGCCGAATACAATGACGCTAGGCTCCGCTTATTCAAATTCCACCAACGTTATGGCTATCAAATTCCATCACTTCAAATCTTGGTCGAACTCGAAAAGAAGGCGGGTAACCGTGCACTTCAACAGAAATACCAAAGTAAATTAGACGAACTGCTCTCCGTTTAAGGCTAACTGAGCTTAGAGTCGTTGCGATAGATATAAAAAACGGACTTGTTGCGTTAACAACAAGCCCGTTCGTAATTTCAGCTTAATATCTTAACTAAGTACAGTCTGTTATTTAAGCGCAATCCACTCTTGTCTTTGTTCGTCATCCATAAAGGTCCATGCAATAAAGCGACTCACCTTCTGGCCTTGTGACATCTCAACCACTTTTACTTGTTTAGCTCTCAGCTTGCCAAGCTCTGAACGAACCATATCAACGTTGTCTTTCTTAGAGATCAATGTCGTAAACCACAATACTTGAGTAGCAAAAAGCTGGCTCTCTCTCGCCATCTTCATAATGAAAGCCGCTTCACCACCCGGACACCAAAGTTCAGATTTTTGGCCACCAAAGTTTAAGGTTGGTTTATCTTGCTTAGTTGGTTTATTTTGCGTAGTTGATTTATCTAACTTAGCTAGCGTCTTATTCGTTTCTGGCTTGAATGACTTACCCGCTTTCTTAGCTCGGTTTGCCGCTAGGTTATCCAGTTTACGTTGTGATCCCTTTTCCGCCTCTTCTAGAGAGCTATGGAATGGAGGGTTACAAATTGTGACATCGTAACGTTCATTATCCTTAATCACGCCCTTAAAGATAGATTCTGAGTCGGCTTGCAGGCGAGCTCGGATCTTACCTTTTAGATTAGGGTTACTTTCCGCAATGAAGTTCGCTGTTTTGATGGAGACTGAATCGACATCAGTACCTGTCCAGCGCCACTTATACTCTGTCGCACCAATGATTGGATAAATACAGTTTGCACCAACACCGATATCTAATGCTTTCACAGAAGCATGATTGTAAGGTTCACCTTGGCCATCGCTATTAAGGATGTCTGCCACTCTATGAATGTAGTCTGCACGACCAGGAATTGGCGGGCACAAGTAGCCAGCAGGAATATCCCAATGCTTAACGCCATAGTGATGCGCCAGTAAAGCCTTGTTAAGTAGCTTAACGGCTAATGGATCAGAGAAATTAATGGTGTCTTCGCCCACCGGGTTCTTGATCAGATGTTCTTTTAGCTCAGGCAATGCTGCAACCAATAACTCGAAGTCATAGCGACCTGTATGTTGATTTCTTGGGTGTAATCCACCTTGAGGCTTTTCAGTCGAGCGTCTTTTCTGGGCTGCGTTTTTGTTAAAAGCAGTTTTATTGAAAGAACCCTTATTCGATGACCCTTTATTCGCACCCGGTTTACCTTTGCTATCTTTTGCAAAAGGTCGCTTTGCTTTGTTGTTGTCAGCACCTTTGGGAGCACTGTTTTTGCGGTCTGATGTGTTCTTTGTAGAAATACGCTTGTCGCTGCTTGGCTTGCCTGCATTTGGCTTAATATCACCGTGCTTACGGTTACCTTGTTCAGCTTGGTTGTCTTTTGTTTTTGTTGATGAGGTACTGTTTTTCGACAGGCTTAGCGTAGTTCTATTTTGTGATTGGCTCATTGGGCTACTTCTTTAAGTCTAAATACATCATGAATAAACGGGCATCTAACTCAAGTTGATGATATTCCGGCTCCATGTGACAGCATAGTTGGTAAAAGGCTTTGTCGTGTTCTTTCTCTTTGATGTGCGCCAGTTCATGCACCACCAGCATTCTCAGCAAAGGTTCTGGTGCATTTTTAAAAACACTGGCGATACGAATCTCGTTCTTCGATTTGATCTTTCCACCGTGATTCTTCGCGACGTAAGAGTGCAGACCTAATGCGTTATTAATTAGGTGTATCTTACCGTCATAAATCACTTTACTGATCGGTGGCGTTTTTTTCATGTAGCGATTTTTAATCTCAATCGCATAGTCAAACAGGGCTTTCTCGCTTTTGATTTCATGATTCTTTGGGTAGCGAGCTTCAAACCACGGCACCAATTTACCTGATTCAACAAGTTGAGTTACCGGGTCGAGAATGTGCTTCGGGTAGCCTTGAATATAGCGTAAAGAAGGATGCATGCTGAAAGACCGTACAAGTTACACCACGACAATATGTTGTGGTCTTGAAAATTGAGCCGCATAGTGTAACTGATCACACTTTTCTAATCACCTAGGATTCGTTACACTTTAGCGAGATTCACCAAGAGCTACACTCAAAAAGAGATTGTAAAAATGAAACGTGTTGTATTGTACGTCGCAGACAAATGCCCGCACTGTAAAGATGCACAACGCTATTTGGATTCGAAGAAAATTGAATATCGCCTAACGAATGCAAAAATGCAGCGTGGCCGTAAAGAATTACAGGCGATGGGTGCTCGCTCTATCCCTGTGCTGAAAATCGGTGACCAAGTGATGGTCGGCTGGAATCAGAAGAACTTCGATAAGATGTATAACTCAAAGAACACCTAACGTGTTCTGAGCCAGTCATACTTCTATACAACAAAGCCCGAATATCCAATCTAGGATGTTCGGGCTTTGTTTATTTAAATCTTACTAAATCACACATACCGCTTAACGAAATTAATAAAGGTTCTGTCAGCTTTCGACAAATACCCTTCCTTTCTCCAGGCCAAAGATAGATTCAGTTTTACAGGGTCTTTAAATGGCACGCCTATCACGTCTTTCTCATATTCCGTCACTAAGCTCAACAGCGCGGTGATCGCAAACTCTTGTTTAACGATAGAAAGAATCATCGGGAGCAAGTTGGTTTCAAACGCAATGGTCATATCAAGATCGTACTTCTTACAGGTCGCATCAATAAAATCGCGGTGGAAATAGCCCGATTTGAACATGATCAGCTCTTGAGCAAAGAATTCTTCAAAGGTCATCGAAGGCTGTTGTGCTAACGGATGCTCCTTACCGACAACGGCGACCATCTCAGAACTTAACAGATGATCCGTTTCCAAATCATCAGGCACGTTCTCATGATTAATTACACCAATATCGAGTTCGCCGTTTAACAGCATTTCACGAATCGATGCGGTGCCTGCATCGATCAAGGTCAACTTTAGGTTTGGGTATTGGCTTTTAAATGCCATCACGACTTGCGGGAAAAAGTAGCTCCCCATCATACTTGGAGCGCCTAATCGAACCTCGCCTTTTTCTAGTCCCTTTAGCTCATTCATTGCGAGTTGAGCATCATCAAACTGCTGGGCGATTCGCTTTGCATGCTCAAACAGTACCTTTCCCTCTTCCGTTAAGGTGACGGATTTATCTCCTCGACGAAATAGAATCAACTCAAGCGTCTGTTCTAGTTTTTTAATGGAGATACTCAATGCAGGCTGTGCGATATGCAGCGCTTTTGCAGCCTGGGTAAAATTACCAAACTGAGCAACGGCCAGAAAATGTCGAAGAGGTTTTGATTCAAGCATGGCGATATATTTAATATATAGAGGTAATATTTTTAATATATTTCTTTAATCACACCTGTACTGATAACTTGTTCACAAATAGCTTACTAACTCGCGCAGGCACAACGTAAATGTTTGATAAAGGCAGTCCTCAATACAAACGTATCACTCAATCATTGGCGATTGGTTCATTTATCATTTTCTGTAACCTTTACCTCTTTCAGCCTATCTTGCCGCACATGGCGGAGCACTTCCAAGTATCTGAAACTCAGATCAACTGGTTGTTTGCTGCTACAACACTCGGCCTTTCGATTAGCTTGGTACCTTGGGCAATTGCCTCTGAAACCTTTGGTCGTAAACCCATTATTCTGTTCAGTCTGTTCGCTATCCCATTAATAGGGTTAAGCATGGTGTTCACGACTACCTTGTTGCAACTCGTTATTGCCCGCGCATTTATGGGCATCGCTGTGGCGGCGTTTGCTGGTGTGGCGGTTGCCTATATGGTTGAGGAGTTAACACCCAAAGCCTTTGCTGTCGCGATTGGAGGTTATATTGCGGCCAACTCATTGGGTGGAATCTTCGGACGTGTATTAGGCGGCTTAATTACAGACTATTTCGATTGGCATGCAACTGTACTGTTTTTCGTTGTCGGTTCATTGCTTGGTGCACTCTTTATTGCCTATCGCCTACCTGACCAACAGAACTTCAAACCTCAAAAAGGGCTGTTCTTTCATCACAACCGCTCCGTTGTAATGCACTTAAGAAACCGTACCTTGTGGCTTGCCATGTTGATTGGTGGTGCTAACTTCGCGCTGTTTGTTAACCTGTACTCTGTAATGGGCTTTAGGCTAGTATCCGAACCTCACTCGGTACCCGTTGGTTTAGCTTCACTGATATTCCTATGTTACTTGGCCGGTACGGTAAGCTCTAAGCTCTCCAACAAATGGACACTTCGCTTTGACCCGTTAAGCGGAATATTGATGGGCGTGTGTATTAGCTTAATCGGAATGCTAATTTCTGCAGTCGACAAAGTTCCGTTCATGCTAGCAGGCTTGTTATTGATTAGTGGCGGCGCGTTCTTCGCCCATACCCTTGCCTACTCTTGGGTAAGTCAAAAAGCACCGAGCGCTAAGGCAACGGCAACCGCTCTTTACTTAGTACACTATTACATAGGCGGGAGCTTAGGTGGTTTCTTACTCTTGTATTGCTGGCAACTGTTCGGTTGGAATGGCGTGATTGCGGGCGGTTCAATCTTCTATGTTGCGATATTTGCTTGGGTCTACCAATTAAAACAACTTCAAGTATCGGCCTCTAAACTCGCACAAGCATAAGTACGACTAAGGTTGTAACTCAATTATTGCTTTTGATTGACGTCCGTTCTGATATCCTACGCAAAATTTCATTTCGGAACCTGTTATGTCGAACACTCAAAGCACAGATCTTCAAACCATCCACGACCAAGTAAAACAATGGTTAGACGATGTCGTTATTGGCCTAAACCTGTGCCCATTCGCAGCCAAGCCACAACGTAATAAACAGATTAAGATCTTTGTGAGTGAAGCGAATACGGAAGAAGCGTTACTGGAAGACATCATGACGCATTTCGTAGAGTTAGATAATACGCCAGTTGCTGAATTAGAGACGACTTTAGTGGTGGTTCCTAACATGCTGCAAGACTTCTTCGACTACAACATGTTCATTGATTGGGTTGAAGCGTTGATCAAACAGCAAGACTGGGAAGGCGTTTACCAAGTGGCAACGTTCCATCCTGACTATTGCTTTGGTGGTGCGGATCCAGAAGACGATGAAAACCTAACGAATCGCTCTCCATACCCTGTTTACCATTTGATTCGTGAAGCAAGCATGGAAAAGGTACTGAAGCACTACCCTAACCCTGAAGCGATCCCAGACACCAACATCGCAAGAGTTGAGTCTTTAACGCCAGAAGAGCGTCGTAAACTGTTCCCTTACCTGTTCAGTTAAGCTATTCCGAATCGGAAAATGCAATACGTTTTCTGTATTTACGAACTTGCGCGTTCTTGATGATATGGACGAGATACAAACTGATCTCGTCCATTTTGTTTGGCGATATATAAACACTCGTCAGCCACTTTGATCAAAGAGTCGAGTGCCGACATCCTTTCCCCTTTGGTATCCCCGGTACTCAACTCAAAATGACACGCACCGATTGATATAGTGACAGGCTTTCTATCCAGTGTGATTTTCTTCATCTCTTGCAAAAGAGTCATGAACTTATCTTCAACACAACTTGGTGTTTTATTTGGATACCAAAGAATGAACTCTTCACCACCAAAACGCGCCACAAACTCACCCTCTTGATTGTTATTGCTCAGCACGTTCGCCACTTTCTTTAAGACAACATCGCCCATTTGGTGGCCATAAGTGTCATTGACCTGTTTAAAGAAATCGATGTCGACAACGGCCAAGGTTCCCTTTCCTAAAGAGCCTTTTAATTGCTCCACTTCTGCATTCAATGTTTTGAACAAGCAACGTCTATTTGGTAAGTGTGTCAGAGGATCATACAGAGCTTGATACTCCAATTTCTCATTCAGTTCTTTTAGCTTTCTTTCTTGCTGCCTTCTAACCAGCTCCACTTCGATCCATGACGCCATTAGTCTCATCACGTCGACATCGAACTCTTTAAACTCACGATGATAGGGCGCTGGACTTGAAAAGTTTAAGGTGCCATAAAGCTCATCATTAACGAAAATGGGAACCCCAATATAAGACTCCAAGCCAAAAGACTGGTAAGCAGGGTGCTTCGCATACTTATCGTGTTTACCACAATGCTCAATGCAGATAGGACCAATCGATTTACAGGTAATTTCGCAATAGGTTGAACGATAATCAAAAGTGTCACCGCTATTGAGTTCTACCCCTTCAGGCGTAACACAATGTTCAACAACATAAGTATTGCCATCGACTTTCGATAAGATACCAATATCAAGGTTGAAGCGTTCAAGCCCCATAATAAGCAGCTGAGCGATCTGAATATCGAAGCCCTTTCGATAATCATTGGTGATTTGATACAAGCGGCGTATAACAATTTCGCTTTCATTGGCTTGGTTCATAAATGGGATTCCACTACTGCTGACATTAATGACAACATTAATATTTCGTATATTAAGAAGAGTAAAGTGTAAAAAAACATAATAATCAATTAGTTTGTATGCAAAATACCTCATTGGTCCAATGAATAAAAGTCGCGTTCTTCCACTTTGCGTTAGCACCCCATTCCTACCTTTGTTAAAATGGTCCATTAACGAAACAGAATGGATAGGAATATGAACCTTTCTCAACTAAACCAAGAAATCTACGATCACCTTTACCGCGACATTGAAGAGTTCCGCAGTACTTTTGATCTGCCGGTTGCTGCTCCTGAAACAATGGACGAAAAAGGCGATACGCTACATACCTCTCTAGCGATCGAAGAACTAACAGAACTTGCAGAAGCTGACTCTAAAATCGAACAAGCGGACGCTATCGTAGACAGCGTTTATGTTTTGATGGGACGTCTGGTTCACCTTGGCCAAGCTAAGGTTGAAGACAACCTAGCAATCAGCTACCTGATCGACCTACTGTTGAATGTTTCTAAAAACCGCTCAATTGACTTCTTACCTTGCTGGGACGAAGTACACTCAAGCAACATGAGCAAAGTATGTCGCAACGAAACTGAATATGCTGAAACAGAAGCTTTCTATGCTGAGCAGAACATCAAGCTGATGGCGGTTCAAAAAGGCGAATACATCATCGCTAAGTGTGCGGAAGATTTCGTATCGGAAGGCAAGACAGTTCGCCAAGGTAAAGTACTAAAATCTGTACACTACCGTCCTGCGAACCTTGAGCCACTAACGGCTTAACTAAGTTTACGACTGAACTAAGGTTATGGCTGTAGCTCTTTAAAGCACCAGCGCACCAAAATAGCAAACGCCACGTTTAAATAACGTGGCGTTTTATTATCTGTCAGTTAATTCTAACTGTGTTAATCGTAGCTGTGTGTTAATCGTAGCTAAATGCTATACCAGTCGAGCCATATGATAAGCCGCCACATATTCGCCATTTCTGAAAGCGAACCCTGCGGACTCTCCTTCAATCACGAAACCGAACTTCTTATACAGGCTGATCGCTCTTTCATTATCGGTGTATACCGTTAACTCCATTCGCTTGATGTTAATCCAGTTATCACACAAGTCGATCGCGGTCGCGAGCAGCTGACTACCCACACCTTTGCCTAGCACATCGTCTTTAACACCCATACCAAATGAAGCCACATGTCGTCTTCTTGGATTCACGCACACTTCCATTCCCAAGTTGCCAACAATCTCATCGTCGATCATCGCGACATACGAGTACACGTTATCAGGCATATTAGAGATTCGTTTTTGCCAGCTTTCCAGAGATGGATTTGGGAGTTGCAGCGTACCGGTATAAGCATTAGTGCATTCGTAAACTTCTTTTATTCCCTTTGCATCTGACGGTTCAGACCGTCTCACTATAATACTCATCGCAACTCCTAATATTTCTTCGCTAAATATGAAACACATCCTCAATGTGCACCTAAACACACTAACAAATAGTGAATATTTAACAATAGGTTAGATGAACTTATCTTATTGGGCTTAGTTGATACTGAGTAAACGACCTCGTTCGATATCTTGCTCAAGCACCTCTGGTGTCAAGTCGCCATGTCCATGGTGATCGTGATTATGGTTATGTCCATGATCGTGGCCGTGTGAATGACTTTGATGTTCATTTGATCTTTGAGCTAACTTATCTGAATCCAAATAAGTGTCAGTCAAATCAGCACAATAATCTTGAGTCCATAAGCGACGAGCGTCGTCATCACTCATGATTTGCTCAGCTTTAGGGCCCAACTTATCCATGTAGTACATCCCCAACTCCTCACCTTCTACATTGGCGTGGTTGATAAGGTTCATAAACGCAGGCTCTTGATTCTCATCTGATAGATGACCATTTTTGTAACACACGGTTAGACCAATAATATCGTCGCCAAGTTTCTCTAATTCAGGGTTAAAATGATTGTGACTATGATTATGTTCGGCAGCGGCGACAAGCATTGGAGTAAGTAAAACACATGCGATAGCCAGTAGCTTAATGGTATTTTTCATGGGATAGACCTTCTGTATTTTCGAATACAAATTTGATTAGTTGGCTGACTTAGCTTCTTGTGAGATGAGCTAAGTTAAGGGGAACTTCAAGACCATTTCAGCCTGAGTACCCCTCTGTCTCACTACAAATAATCAATATGATTGGATAACGAGGCTCGATATAACGAGCGTTCTATAGACAAAAATCACTTATCAACTACGATTCTTGCTGGTGCGATGGTGTAAGTCATTGGCTTCACCTCCCATTCACCTTTTGCTTCCAATGCAACCGCTAGTGCTTGCGCCTCTTCACATACCTTCGCTGGTTTTCCGTCAGCCCAGTACGATGGACCCGAGGTGTAGCCGCACATCACTGAAAACGTGTGTTGGCCATTCTTTGTGGTGTATTCCGTCATAATGACACCACCTTCTCCATGCGTTATTTTTAGTGAGCCTTCATCGGCGACATGCATTGCATCGGAAGGATTCGGTTTAACATACGTTGTGTAGGTCCCGCCATCTGACATGGATTGGTTGTCATACATGGTGTAGCCTTCTTTTTCTGAAGGTAAGGTCAGTTCGTAGTTAGGATCAATATCCGCTAAACGTTCTGAGTTATTCGTCGCACCAGGTTGATAGTTGTGAGCATTGGATTGTCCGTTAGCGAAAACAGACGCTGACACTAAAGATAGAATGACGACCGCTAAAATTGATTTTTTCATAATGAACTCCAGATATTCTAAGCAAAGAAGTGGTAAGCAATAGTTTTATGATTGAGTAAGAGAATGGGTTTATTTACCTAACTTTTTAGGATGTGAGGGCAATATCAGCCCTCACTGCAAATACCCTATTTGTTATCGGTTCCTGCTCCTTCACCAGGCTCAGTTGGACGACTTACCGACTTGCGCTCAAGGTTGTGGTGAGCACGCACTCTATCCATGTATTCTTGCTTGGTGTTCATACCTTGCTTCATTGCTTCTGGTACTTGTTCAGCTGGGATCACGATGTCACGGTCGACTGGCCACTCAGTTAACAGCTCTGGATGGTAGCCTTCTGGGTAGTACAGTTTAGGATCTAACTCTAAATCACGAATCTCTTGTTCTTGTATGTCTTCACGGCTATTTTTCGGTAATGGAATTCTAAAATCAGACCCATCTGCCATATCAAATTGTGGCGCTCGCGCATTCGGGAAATCAGGTAAAATACCTTCACGAACCCACGCATTATCTTTGGTCATGTTAACGACAATGCCATCTGGCGCACCGAAGTGGTAAGGCCCTTGCCAATGGTGGCGAACCTCTGCAACGGTTTCCTCATTGAGATATGGGTCGAATGTCATGTGCGTTGTCATGAACAAGCGCGGTTGTACTTCATTGGCCACATAACCCGCCGCGTACGCTGGCGTATGGTGAGTATCAACGGTGTAACGAGCTAAGAATGGCGGCACACCTTGAATAATCGAAGACACACCAAACGTTTCGGTTTGCAGTTCAGTAATGAACAAGTCTGCACCTTTTGCGTATTTCAAATCCAACTCCGTTGGGCGACCGTCTCCTGTCCAAACAAATGAAAGCACTCGACCGTCATCTTGAGTCCAATTTAAGCGGTAACCAGACGCGCCATCTTTTGCGTGACTGCGTCGCCAGTGAATCACTTCCACATTGTCTTGGTCATAGATAACGCCACCGTCGTCGCGGAAATCAAACTCGTGAACCACAATGTCGTTGCCTGATGGGAACACATCAAATGCATCGGTGTGCCAGTTCAACATTTGTTGCATGCCTTCAATCATATGACGAGTGCCATATTCTGGAGTCGCACCACTCGGGCCATAAATGTTAAGCGGCTTTTCCCAGCGACCATTCCAACCACCAAATTGATACAGATAAGGTAATGAGCCGTAATGATCTACGTGCAAGTGAGTAATGAAAATATGGTCGAGTTCATTCATCGCGACACCCGCCGCTACGTAGTTCGCAATTGATCCTTCACCTAAATCAAAGACAAAGTTAGAGCCGTTACCCAGTTCTACGTATATCGAGGTGTTTGCCTGCCCCGGGCGAATCATTGGTGATGTACCCATGAACGTGACACGCATTTCATCCGGTTGGACTTCTTCAGTGCGTGGGAACCAGTTGGCGCCAGACACCATGTGATCCCCATAAGGTGCAATGCCCTCAAACATCAGGCCTTCTTTCCAACCTGAATTGGTTTCTTTGCGATAGTCACCATTGTTTACACCGCCCATTAACACAGAAAGCACTTCTTCTTCTGAAGAATACAAGTTCCCCTTAGGTTGAGTGCTCAGATACTCTTCAAGGGTTTCACCCTCGTGATATTCAAATTTCTCGAGTTTTTGAATATCAGAGTTAGTTTGCTTGGTGTTGTATTGCATCATTGGGTCAGCAGCAAAAGCGGTGGTCGTGATGATCATTGCTGTAGAGATGATTGATAATTTTGCGAAAGTTCTCATAGTTTCACCTATCGGTCTGAGTATTTAGTAAATGAATGAAGTTCCTTCCTCACTCCGATGCAAACAAGTTTATTAATAAACAGAACCTTGATATATAGTGTAAACTTTACTTAAAACCTCCATTTCATTTATGAGTTAATAACGACTCCACCATGATTTGGATGAGTGGCAATAAGAATAGAGGGAACTGAATTTGGACCTTAATCTACTGACGACATTTTTGGCCGTTTACAAACACAGCTCTATCACCGTGGCATCAGAGCAGCTCGATATTTCTCAACCCGCGGTAAGCGCGGCGATTAAGAGACTCGAAGGGGTCGTGGGCAAGGCTTTATTTGTGAGAGAAGGACGAGGTATCGCGCCCACTGGAGCAGCGGTATCACTCGCTAATAAGATAGAAGACCCATTGAACATCATTGGAACGGTTGAGCAGCAAAAGAATGACCTTAAAGTCTATTGCACAGAGAGCTTGCTTCATTTCGTTAGCCAGGTTGAAGGCGTAAGCTTTACGGAAGCGCCGCTCGAAGAGGAAGAACTGTTTGATGCGCTTACTGCACAAAAAGTGGATATCGTCATTGATGTACTTTCGAGTAAGAAACACTCATTGATTGAAGAAACCATCGTCGATGAGGAACCCGTGTGTCTGACTCGAATTAACCACCCTCGAATTGGTGAGACACTGAGTAAAGAGGAGTATTTCCAAGAGGAACATATTGCACTCAAGATCAAACGCGCCAACATGAACACAGTCGAGTTTTTATCAGAGAGCGATATCGAGCCGAGAAAAGTCAGAATTGAAACCAGCTCAATTTCAAGCATGCTGATTTTGGCGAGCACGACGGATTATATTGCCGCTTCTACTCGTTCTTTTGCAGAAATGCTTGCACCAGCGCTTGGCTTACGCGTTCACCCTATCCCCATCAAATTAAGACCGATCACGTTTCGAATGCTCTATCACCGCCGCTACGCTAAAGACGAACAGCACATCAAAACCCGTGAAGCAATCAAATCAGCATTAAGGAAACATAAATGAAACTGAGGTTTTAACTAAAGTTAACCCTATTAATATAAATTCAGTTTAATCACATACTCTCCAGCAAGTTAATTCAATAGAACGACACTGGAGAATCCATGAAAAAACTTAACCTTATTGCTCTACCACTTACGTTACTCAGCAGCGCAGCGTTTGCGACTTCGACTCAAGTTTACATCGAACAAAACGTTGCCTCTAATGCTGCTGATAACGGTGTCTACACCACAGAAGCTGGCGCATTAATCGATACCTCAGAAAATGGACAAGTCTATATAGGTTTTGATGACCAAGGTTGGTTAGCAGCGGGTTACGGCCACGACTTTCACATCAGCGAGTCCTTCACGTTCAACCTATACGGTGAACTCGGTAAATGGGACAACGGTGAAGAGTTATTAATCGAAGGTATTATTGATTACCAAGTGAACGACAACTTCAATGTATTCAGTGGATTGGGATATAACCAGTCAGGGCAAGTACTCGAGAATGTAAGCGACACCACGATCAACACCAATAAGTTCATCGCCGGTGCGGGGTACTCACTCGCAGGCTGGGATTTAGCTTATCAATACACTCACGAAAACAGTGATGGATCCAATGGCGGGTTTACCCACAACGATGACAACGTAATCTTTCATCAAGGCGACTACCGTACCAATGAGCACGAAGTCGTTCTCTCTAAAAGCATCGACGACTGGACACCCTACGTGAAATACACCTACTTCAATACCAACGAAGGTGACCTTTACTTGAACGGCCAATCGATGGGCCCGATCGACAACGACAATATCATTACGCTTGGTTTGTCTTACGACTTCTAAACATCTCAGATTCAATTCTCATAGGCAGATGGATTTGCCCACCTTTCGAGGGCACTACTATGAAAATGACTCCTCAACGCAACAAAGCCATTAATATCGCTGCAGCGATCAGTATCGTTTTGTTTTCTGCGATTCCCACCTACGTAAGTGCTGATCACTTAGACCCCCATTATCTAGAGCCGAGTTATCTAGAAACCAGCTATCTAGACTCCTCCTCCGTCGAATTTATGACACCAGATTTTGATCAGGGGTATCTTAACGATGAGATTAAAGAAAACCTTATTCTGAAATAATTCGTCAACACATTACAAAACGTTATATAGCTCTTGTTTTCTATATAACTCTCATCTTCTTATAGAGCCGTGCTGAGTGATTAAGACTCCGTTCCTGAATCACTTTTTCTAGGCTGATGACATTCAAAACCGCAAATGCAGACGCTAAAAAAGACACCACACTCGTCAAAAAATGTGGTGTCTTGGTTATTATTGCAAGGCTAATTAACTAACAATAGTTAAGATTAGTTGGCTGGACGCCAAACGCCCCATTTGTCATTTTCGTAAGTCGCTTTAGGGTTAGTACCACCTTGAACCCACCATTGTGCTTTCCATGACTGATTCGAGTAAGTCACGACTTCGCCACCAAGGTAAGTCGCTGATGAGTCCCACGTACCTGGATCTGGCGTAGGGTCTGGGTCAGGAGTCGGATCAGGATCCGGCGTTGGATCTGGGTCTGGTGTCACGCCACCGTCATCGGCAATTACTTCAAAAGTGAAGGTTTCAACACTGTCGCTTTCAATCGAGCTAGCCATAAACGATAAAGTTTCGTTTGCAGTGATGCCAGTGGTATCAACTACGATAGAAGCCGTGCCGTTATTTTGGATGCTTACTGAAGAACCTTGAGTTTGAGTCAATGTCGCGGCTTCGCTTGTTGCAATCACAACCTTATCGCCAGCATTGACTACATTGTCACTCTTCACTAGCTCGTAGATGTCACCTTTCAATGGTTCAACACCACCGTCGCCACCATCAATCAACGTTAACTGACCAGAAGCACGGCTATCTTTTGAGTTGAAGAAGTTACGTGAAGGATCGTTTTGGAAGTACATGTAGTGCTGCATTTCAGCGTGCCAATCACCAATGAAGATCGCGCCGTCTTTAAACTCTTCATGCCAGCCGTTAATTTCTGAAGCCAACAAACGAGCCCAATCGTTAACGTTTGAAGCGTCGATGACGATGGTGAAGCTACGCGCTACTTCACCGTACTTGTTGATGATGTCGTATTTAACCGTATCACCAATTTCTGGCGTGCCAAACTGGTCAGAAACAAACAGGTCACCACGCACTAGATCAGGCTCTGGACCCGGCTCTGGTGGAGGGGTTGTGCCACCCGCGATAGTGATGTCTGAACAGTTGTAGAAGCCTTCGCCCGCAGCATCATCACGTTGCCAACGAACGAATAGAATCGCATCGCCAGAACGGTCTGAAGGAATAGTGACATTAATGCGGTACTTGCCGCCATTAACCGGAACGTTACCCTCTTCTTGGATAAGATCTAAGTCTCCCCACGCTAGGCCTTTGCTTAGGTCCGCGTTTGGTTTCGTTAGGTAGAACTCCCAGAAAGAAGGGTTGTGTGGCGCTGTCGCATTGAATACATATTCAAACGTACCAGTATTTAGCTCGGTACGAGTCCAACCAGTATGAGGCGCACCCATGCCGCGTTTTTGCGAATCGTTGGCATAACATAACGTGCCGTCAGGAATCGCCGCTTTTACAGCATTGATATTATTGAAATCTTGGACATTTTTCGCGTACTCGTTACGTTGAACAAACGGGTATGAACCCGAAATGTCTTTTGCTTGAGCACACGCAGCATTAGGTGGTGTACCCGACCAAATCCCGCCTTGCTCGTAACACGTGTTCTGACGCGCGCTTGGAAACTCAGACCAACCATGAGCATTTGCCACTGACGGCACACTCGATAGCATAGCCATACCCACTGCTATTTTTAGAATATTATTATTTATTGTTGTCACTTTCCCACTCTCTATTATTTTACCCTAAACACAAAACCAATTGGTTACTAACCAACCAGCACTGTAATTCGAAGGTTTATAGTTTCTGACTTAAAGAACAACGAAAAATATATACGTCAATTTTATCAATAACAGCGGGTTTCATATTGATAGGAATCAGCATCACACAACTCAAACAAATGCGTTGTAGATAGATGATGTTGCTTCGAATTATGACATTTCAGTATTCTATGTTGATTAAGGGAACATTATTCGGAATGAATAAAAAAGCGGCTTTATGATTAAGCCGCTTTGGGGATATAAAGGCGTTAGGTAGTAAGAAGATATTTAATAACGGCTATGCATGCCCATGCGATGTGACATGTCATCGTCCATACGACCGCCCTTCCAACCGCCGCCACCCAATAGATTAAGTACATCTCGCGCTGTGTAGTCTTCTCCGCCAAAGAAGTCATTAGACACATCATTACGCAGCAACTGAATAGTTGGAGCTAATTCAACAGCAAGATCTTGTGGATCCGCAAACAAGGCTAAAGCAATCTGTTGTTGGCGTTTACTCAACTCACGAGAACTTGTTTCAACCTGCCCAATAGAGAAGAAATCACGGCTTCCGTAGCTCTTCACCATCTTTGCAGACAATGACTTAATCACCTTTTTGATTCTTCTTCTTTGGATGTATCTAAACATATTTGCTTCCTTTACTAACTCGCCTTAAACCCAATGAGCAGCTTAACTAATTAGTCTTTTAACCAAACAAAAGATAGGTCTGATTGTCGACTGAGATACTTTTGACTTCGGTGTTGAACACGGACTCTAGCTGCTCAGGGGTAAGCACTTGATCAGCTGAGCCTGATGCTTGAAGTACACCTTTATCGAGCAACAACACTTGGTCTGCGTGTCTTAGTGTTCTGTTCAAATCATGGTTAGCCATGATCACGGCGATGCCCTTCTCAGCCACTCGTTCGATAAGCTTGTACAACAAGGCTTCTTGAGCAATATCCAACGGAGCTGCGGGTTCATCGAGGATCAGCAGCTTTGCGTAAGGATTAAGCGTCGGCCAAATTTGCAGGCACATTCCCGCCAAACGAACGCGTTGCCATTCACCACCAGACAGTGTCTGAATTGAACGATGAAGTTTGTCTGTGATGTCTAGCATCTGACTAATTTCTTCCAAAGCTGCGTTGATTTCAGCATCAAGGCCGTGTGATGAACTTGGCAGTGACAACGCAAGGTATTGGAACACTTCTAAGTTGAAGGCAGGTCTTGCGCTTTGGCACAAGTAAGCACGATGTAATGACAAGTCTTGCAGTGATAATACTGACAAGTCTTGTCCGTCGAGCTTTATATCACCTTTGTAGCCATCACCAATACCAGATATCGCTTCGAGTAAGGTACTTTTTCCGCTGCCATTAGGGCCGATAACGTGAGTCACCTGCCCTTGCTTGAGCTCGAATGAGAGTGGTAATAAACGAGCGCCGACGCTCAGGCTCTTAATTTGAATCATGATTTTTAATTAACATCCAAATGAAGATAGGCGCACCGATACTGGTGGTCATCACACCCAAAGGCAGCTCTGCGGAATCTAATAAGGTTCTTGCACAGATATCAGCAAACACCAACAACGCAGCGCCAGCAACGGCAGACAAAGGAAGAAGGTATTTGTTATCAGTACCAATCGCTAAACGCAATAAGTGTGGCACAACCAAGCCAACAAAGCTGATCACGCCACCTAAAGCTACCGCGCAGCCGACTAAAATAGACACGGCGAAAATTAGACGCCAGCGCAATCTCGGTACGTTTACGCCTAACTGTACGGCATGCGTTTCGCCAATCATTAACTTATCTAGCTTACTACCTTGCAGGCACAGCCAAATAATCACGGGGATCATCACCAACGTGAGCGAGTGTTGATACCAAGTGACGCCACCTAAGCTGCCCATCAGCCAATACATCAATAAGCGTAGACTTAAGTCATCACTAAAATAGAACGCCCATGTCACCATCGCGCCAGAAAGAATGCCTAACGCGACACCCACTAGCAGTAATTTAGCCGTGGTGAGTCGCATCGTTTTTACCATGCTCACCAGTATCACGGTGAAACAGAGCGAGCCTAAAACGGCGGCAATCATGAACAGTTCTGGTGTGGGAGCAAACGGCAAGAAGAACAGCACAATAACCATGGCTAAGCTTGCACCGCCAGAAATGCCGAGCACACCGGGCTCTGCTAATACGTTGCCTAATAAGACTTGTAAGCTTGCGCCAGATACTGCTAGCCCTGCCCCGATAGCAATAGCTGCTAATAATCGAGGTAAGCGTAAATCAATCAGTAGTTTTTGTTCTAACGTGGACAAGGTGTCCAGAGGGGAAATGAAGAGATCGCCAACCATTAGGTAAATTGCACTCAGCGCGACAAGCAGTGCTGCCATCAGATAAATGGCTCTAGTCCATTTGCGCTGTTTTTGGTGAAGAAGTTGTTGGAAATCCATATCAAGCTACTTTGAAAATGTTCGCGTAACCTTACCTGTATCCCCAAATAAACTCAAGGCTCACACCGTAATGTGAACCTTGATATTTCAACCAGTTGAGCGGTTGTTTTCGTCGTTTAAACCCGAGTCGATATTAATCGTACACAAGCTGACCATGGTCGAATCGCGTTTCAACTTCACACACCATTAAGGCTGCTCGTTGACCGATAGCAACATTACGATTAGGGAACACCACCGCTTCGTTTTCATTCTTAGCCATTAACGGTTTATCACCATCATGACCGAATACTTCACCGTGCTTGAACGCGGTAAAGTTCTCTACAGAATCTGAGAACATGAAATCGAAGTCATCATGTAAACGAACAATGGTTCTGCTCACGCGATAAGTGATGGTTCGCTTAGGTAAATGCTCTGGCTCAACTTCAGCAATCAAGTTACGCATCGCCAAGTCAAAAGCCGTTAGCTTATCAAGTTGGTTCTCACCAATTCTCGCGACCTGCCCTAGTTCCATTGTCAGTGCTTGCGCTTCGAAGTTTTCAGCACTGTACCAACTGAATGTACTGGTTGGCGCATTTGACAACAACACTGCTTCCACGTGCGCACTGTTAATGAAATCAAACAGCTCTTTACTGCGTACTTCGTGGCGAACTTTAGGGCTCACTGCAAACGAGTAATGCTTAGATAAACGGATTGCACAGTGCAAATCTAGATGCCAACGAGTGGCAGGTTCCGTTTCTTTGTAAAACTCAGTCACCAAGAACTTCAAGTTCTTCGCGATATCCACTTCTCGATTGCTCTCGTACTGTTTTTCATCAAACAGACGGTTCATATTCACATCAAGAAAACGAGTATGCGCGTTGGTTGCTTCTGGGTGAGCAATGATGAACAAACATCTTGCTGTCACTACTTGGAAGCCTGTTTCAATATCCTCAATGAGCTTATCAATCAGCTCCATTGGTGAAGTTTCGTCGCCGTGAACACCTGTTGAAAAGATGATGTTTTTGGTTTCAGAGTTATACTCAGCGGGAATCACTTCCAATACACCGCGTTGATGAAGCTTAATTTGAACACCGTTACTCAGTACGGTCTGTCCTGCAACCACTTCTTGCTCAAGATCTAGGCTGTCAAAAAGAAATGATTGGCGAAAGAGGGTCTTCGTCATGCGTTACTCCTTAATTGCACGGCCGTATGTTAATAAATTGTACATAGAAATTGTGTTGCTAGGATCGCACTTATCAATAGAAACTCCGTTATCACTCACAAATACTACCCATATATTTTTGTATTACCTGCTGACTTTACTAACCGACATCTGTTCCAAATAACTTTCTCTATTTAAAGAGACTTTTGGTTGTTTCGGCTTATCTCAGGTTATGCCAGCAAGATAAGAGCCACGTAAGCTAACACAGCTCTTACCTGCTATGAACAGATTGAGATCAATTAATCTTCCTGATCGAGCAATCTTTCAAATTCATCGATTTGAACTTTGACCATGTCGATGCTTTGTTGCCAAAAATCAGCTTGAGTCAGGTCCATTCCTAAGTGCTTTTGAACGACTTCTTCCGCCATCATGCTGCCCGTATCACGAAGCAACGAAACGTAATCGCCGTAGAATTGCTCACCTTTCGCATCGCGCTGAGCGTAAACACCTTTACTGAACAGGTAACCGAACAAGTATGGGTAGTTGTAGAAGCTTACTTGAGAGATGCTGAAATGCAGTTTGCTCGCCCAGAAGTAAGGGTCAGCTTCTGTCATTGCATCGCCATACCACTCTTTCCAAGTCGTTTCCATCAAGTCACACAGCTGCTGAGCCGTTAGCTCGCCTTTTTCACGCTGCTCGTAGAAGGCTTTTTCGAATTCGAAACGCACTGGAATGTTCACCATTAAAGCGAGTGAAGAAGACAACTCTTCCCATAACATCTCAAGTTTCTCGTTACGTGTTTGAGCTTGCGTTAACAAGTGATCACGAACGATGTTTTCAGCAAAGATAGAAGCGGTTTCTGCTAGCGTCATTGGGTAGCGTGTTTGACACAACGGCATGTCTTTCATTACCCAGTTGTGGAACGCATGGCCTAGCTCGTGTGCCAATGTCATTAAGTCAGAGCGGCTGCCACTCCACGTCATGAATACAAGCGGTGTGCGTGTCGCGGCAAACTTAGTACAGTAAGCACCTAAACGCTTGTTGGCTGCTGGTGCGGCATCAATCCAACCATTCTCAACCATCAAAGCAACGAAGTCAGCCATCTCTGGGTTCACTTCAGCGAACGCAGTTTTGATCACTTCAATCGCTTCATCAAATGGATAAACCTTAGATTCAGCGTCACCAAGCGGCGGCATCGCAGCTAAGTGATTCCAAGGCTTCATTTCATCTAGCCCGTGAACTCTTGCCATTAACAAACCTGTTTTCTGACCAACAGCTCGATTAGCTTTCGCTACCGACATCATGGTGTCTAGCGTTTCTGGCACAATGCGGCTGCCGTGTAGGCTTGGATCTAGGAAATGCACATCGCTAATCTTCGAACGCTTTTTGTTTTCAGTCAGTCGCCAACCCGCCAATGCATTTAGAATCGAAGCAAAAGACTCTTGGTGCGTTTTCATCGCACCTTGAACCGCGCGCCATGCTGGTTCTTGTTTGTCGAATTCGCTGCCGTACAACAGGCTCGCGGCTTGTGAAAAGCCTAGGGCTTCCTCTTCACCGTCCAGCTTTAGCGACAGTTTTAAAGATCCGGTTAGGTTATCGTATAAACGACCCCATCCGTCACGACCATCAACCTTCATCGCTGCCAATAACTGCTCTTCAGCAACACTGAGTCGGCTGCTTGATAACTTACGAGAGCTTTCAATCGCAAAGCGCTGCCCTGCTACGTCCGCACTATCATGCTCTAATACTGCATCAATAAATTCTGGTTCTGCGTGAATTAGCGTATCTTCGTAAGGGCTGAACGCTTGAGACATTTCAGAGTTCAGCTTCGCTACACGACCAAGCAATGCTTTCGCTTCTGTGTGTGTCGCGTCGACCGATGCGTGGCAATTAGCGAAGGTGTTGATTGTACTCAGTAACGTGCCTGCCGCTTCTGAAGTCTGAATCGCGTTTTGCATCGCTAGAATGATATGACGCTTTTCAACGTGTAGGTTCAACAGCTCAATGCACTGCTGAATGAGTTCAATGTCCTGTTCGATTTTTGCATCATTAAGATCGCTATAAGCAATGCTTAGATCCCAACTTGGTGTTGTCATGACTAAATTCCTTTCACGTAGGTAGTAATACCAATCAGGTATAGCGGCTGTGAACGCCGCTTTATACTTCTATTTATATTTCTGTTTCTATTTACAGATCTAAAAGATTGTTAATTCTTAAACTGTGTTTTTTGAACACTCAGAGAACAGGTATCCCTATCGATTTAACGCTGATAAAGCTCTGCGCAAACTGAGTGATTTGAATATGCGTTATCGATGCGTTTTCTATCGATAACTTCGAGTACAAACTCGGGTTTTTCCAATCAATATTAAGGCAGTGCGCTAGCAGTATGCGAATCACACCACCATGAGTAACCAACAATATGTTGTCACTTGAATCATTCAAAAGTTGCGACCAAGCTTGAGTTACTCTGTCGTGGAAGCTCTGTAAACTTTCTGCGCCAGTTAATTGATGATTAGCAGGGTCTTTCCAAAAGGTTTCTAACATTCCCCACTTGTCTTCAAGTTCATCAAATGGGACACCATCTACTTCACCGAAGTTCATTTCCTGAAAACCCGATGCAACTGATAAAGGCACAGACATACGCTCTGCAAACAAGCTCGCGAGATCACCACATCGTCTTAGTGGAGAGCTAACCACGCTATCAAAGGTAATGTCTTGTGTAGTTAGTGCCTCACATATCTGTTCTTGAAGATCAGAGTTGACCAGCACATCAGATAAACCATTGAGCGCAGCTTTTCCTTCGACTTTGCCATGTCTTAACAAATAGATGTTTTTGGTTGTTCCATTGACCATGTGTGCGACCTAGCCTTGAATATCAAGCAAGTGATTAGATGGTTTTAAGTGCAGCGGCAATCCGGCAGCAACCAGCGTGACGCGCTCAACGACGCGAGCTAGCGCTTGGTTCATTCGTCCTGCATTGTCCACAAACAAGCGAGACACTTTACCCAGCGGCACCACACCTAAACCGACTTCGTTAGAGACCATGATAATTTGCGCCGGACTTTGCTCGACGCTTTTGACCAACACTTCAACCACGGCTTCAAGCTGTTCATTAGTTGCGTCATCACCCAGTTCAAAGATGATGTTGTTCAACCACAAGGTTAGGCAATCAATCAATACCACATCTTCTTTCTCAAAAGACTGCAGTTTTTCGGCTAATTCGACGGGTACTTCATGCTCAATCCACTGCTCGCCACGACGTTGTTGATGGTGCGCGATTCGTTCTCGCATTTCATCATCAAGATATGTCGCTGTCGCAATATAATTGAGGCGTCCATTTGAACATGCTTCAAGCGCACATAATGCTTGTTGCTCTGCAAAACTAGACTTACCAGAACGAGCCCCGCCCAATACCAAATGGCTGTTTCGCTGACTTGCTTGATTAATTTGATTAGCTTGAATAGTTTCATTCGTGTTGGTCATAGGAAGCCGTTATAGAAAGCCATTGTAAAATGCAGTAATGAATACAAGGTAAGTCAGCAACTCCATTAACTGTTGAGCCGCACCCAAGCAGTCCCCAGTAAAGCCGCCAATTCGAGCCGTTAACCACGTTTTAAAACCTGTTCTGAACAGATAGGCGACGACAGATAAAACCAAAGCGAATTCAAGACCAAACCACAGGCTAGGCAGCACGCCTACCAGCAACAAGAAGACAAGTTCGCCTTTGGTTTGCTTGTTGGCCAATGGTTTACTTTTACTGGTATCTAAATCACTGACATAAGGCATGTCGTAAATTAGCGATGCAGCAATCGCGCGGCTAAAGGTATAACTGGTCACGATTATCATAAACAGTCCCGTCATGCTTATGAGTTCATTCAACAGCACCCACTTGCCAAGCAGAGCCATAATCAGAGCAGACGCACCATAAGTACCGATTCGACTGTCTTTCATGATGGTCAAACGGCGTTCTAGGGTCATGCCGCCACCAATGCCATCGGCCATATCAGTCAAACCATCTTCATGGAATGCGCCAGTGAGCATCAGGCTAAAACTCATCATCAAAAAGATCGCTACTGCACTCGGCAGTACCACATCAAGTAGCAAGAACACACCGCCACACAGAACACCAAGCAACAAACCAACCGTTGAAAAGTAGCGACCAGAACGGTTCATTCGCTCTGTAGAATAGGGCGTGTTTTTCGGCATTGGCAAGCGAGAAAAGAAACCCATCGCCAGCGCAAAAAGCTCCCACTGATAAGTAACTCGATCTTTCAACGATCGTTCTGGTGCATCACTCATTAAACCGTGACTCCAGCACTTTCGAAGCTCGCCATGTTGTTATAGAACTCGGCTGCCGCACGAATGATTGGCATAGCTAGCGCAGCACCTGTGCCCTCGCCTAATCTCAATCCAAGATCGAGCAGTGGCTCAGCGTCGAGCAGCTCTAACAGAATTTTGTGTCCTGACTCTTCAGAGCGATGGGCGAAGATCATATAGTCTCGGCAACTCGGTTCAATTAAAGTCGCGACATACGCCGCAACCGACACGATAAAGCCATCGACTAATACTGGGGTTTTGTTTTGGTAAGCGCCAAGGAAAGCACCGACCATTTGAACGATTTCATAGCCACCGACTTGTGCGAGTACCTCTTTAATATCTTTAACTTCATTCGCATCTAAACCTTTGCAACGCGCGACACCTTGCTCAACCACAGCCACTTTACGTGCAAGCTGTTCATTGTTGATGCCAGTGCCTAGGCCAACACACTCCGCTGCAGCACGATTCGCTAATGCACTTAAGATCGCTGATGCGCTGCTGGTATTTCCGATACCCATTTCACCAAACATGATGATATTGGTGCCATTCGAAATGGTTTTAGATACAAGATCTGTACCCAGTTCAATCCCACGTTCAACCGTTTCTAAACTCATTGCCGCTTCATTGGCAAAGTTATTGGTTCGCGTACCCAAACGCTGAGAGATCAACATGTCACTGTCTGATTCCACAGGCAACAATATCCCCGTGTCGACTACCGTGATATCGATATTATTCACCGCACAGAAGCAATTGATCGCCGCGCCATCGCTTAAGAAGTTCAACACCATCTGCTGTGTTACGGCACTTGGAGCAATACTCACGCCTTCGTCAGCAATGCCATGGTCGCCAGCAAAAATGATGATACTTGGCTTATTCAATTCGATGTGTTCAACCGCAGCTTCTTTGCCTTGGCTCTGAATCAAAGCCAGTTGATGTGCGACTTTTTCTAGTAAGCCAAGTGCGCCAAGTGGCTTGGTTTTTTGGTCAATTCGGTGTTGGATGTACTGCGAGTATTGGGTATCTAACATAGTTTTTAAAAACGCTTATTCTGGGTACGTTGATATAGGGCTGCTACTTAGGGCGTGCGACAGAAAACACATTGGAAAGCGTGGCGTATTCACCGCCACCCAATCGAGATAAAGGATCAAGTGCTAACGCGTCGATCTTAAGACGCTCACTGTCTTTGTCGATCACGTCTTCGGAAATGTACACGGTTTCGACTTGAGCAAAGATAAGGCTTTGTGGCACTTCTCCAACCTCTTTTACTTCGTACAAGGTGCATCCAAAAGCGACCGCGCACTCTTTCAATCTCGGTAAAGAGAAGCCTTCAAATTCAACCAGATCAATGTTATTCGCGGTGACTTCCGAATCACCATGTTCAAGGGTAGCTGCTGTCGCCGTCATGGTTTCGGCAGAACTTGAAGAAGCAATGTGAATCACTAGCTTACCCGTTTCTAGGGCATTACGAGTGGTATCTTTGATTTCGCCGGACGGCTTCTTCCCAACCGATAACATCAGTAACGGCGGATTACTAGAAACAGGCGTGAAATAAGAGAAAGGCGCGAGGTTGTACTCTTGGTCAGAAGATTCCGTCAATGCCCACGCAATCGGGCGAGGAACAACGGTTTGTGTCATCAGGTGATAAATCTGAGTGGGAGCAAGAGTATCAAGCTTGAGGTTCATAGCACGTCCTTGGTCTATGTGAATTACGACTCAGTTTACGTGTTAAGCAAGGCTGTATCTATGGCTATGTGGCAGAAACCGCAGAGAGTGTTCTTAATTTAAACAGATCACACTGGTTTTTTCTCAGATTGACAGTCAAATTGACGAACCCTAAAACACAAATAATACTGATAATAGATTTATCAATAAATTACATTTTGGCATCGTTTATGCCTTATCTAAATTACTTATTAATCTCTCCATTGATAAGTACCCATACAGTGAATGCCCACAACACTGACGCTACACGAAGAAAGACAATCGATTGAAAGACAAAACAGAACAACGATTTAGGAGGTGTAATGATTCCAAATTCAAGTAAAAGAAAACCAAATAAATCAAGTAAGAAAGCTAGCAAAAAGGTAAGGAAAATCCCACTGTCCTTTACCTAGTAAGAAGCAAGAAAAGTAACAAAGCCCGTCGCCCAGCGGGCTTTGTTATGTTTAACGCCTAACTTAAGTTTCAAACCGCATTTATCTTTTCCACCGCCATTATGTTTCATATCGTACTTATGCTTCAGACCGTACTTATGCGTCGAGCCAAACTAAATCATCTCTTTTTCCATAAACAGGCGACTCCCCACATACTACTGACCACTCGTTTAACAAACTTTTATTCGCTTAAAATTCAAACACTGTTTATATTAAACAAGCACTTGTGGAGTGAAGAAGGGATTAAAATGAGCATTTCTGGAGACAAAACATCGGTCGTGGTGGCTGGTGCAACCGGGTTAATTGGTCATCATGTGATGAAGTTGCTCATCGATGAACCCGCCGTTGATCATATCTATGCCCTATCTCGCCGAGCGTTAGATTCACAGTTTGATTCCAACAAGCTCCACACACTCATTCACAGCGACCTGCAAGTTACCAGTTGGGATGACACGAATGCGACGCCTAATCTTGGCGTTATCTGCTTAGGTACGACTAAGAAAAAGGCAGGATCAAAAGAAGCGCTTCGCAAAATCGATGTGGAACTGGTTAGCCAAGTCGCACAGTCGATGAAGTTTCTTGGAGTTCAACGCCTTGCGGTTGTGTCCAGTTATGGCGCGTCCACTGATTCCTATTCGCACTACCTCAAGTGCAAAGGGCAAATGGAGCAAAACTTAAAACGTATTGGCTTCAAGCAGCTTTTCATCGCACGCCCTGGGCCTCTGGTGGGTGAGCGTGATGAACCTAGAGCTGATGAAAAACTCCTGCAAAGTGTCTTTCCTCTGCTGTCTCCATTTATGCTTGGTAAGTTCAAAAACCTACGCCCTATTCAGTCGGAAGACGTAGCCAAAGCAATGTTGTTCCGGTTATTCGAAAATAATTTCCAAAATATCGAAATTTACTCGTCAAGTGACATGCTCAATTTATTGGCAAAATATCGCTAAAAAGCTCACCTATTCATCACAATGTTGAATATCCACCCATCCTATTGAGTGGATATTACCTATCGTTCTATTTAATTACTTTTCCTTATTTTACGTTTTGTTACAGGTCGCTACTGTAGCTAACAGTATTTGCGCCCATATATCTAAGCGCCCTATCGATTCAAAGAAATTCATAAGGAAAACAAATGTCACTTTCAGCTATCGCTGCCTTAGCGGTATTCACTGGTATCCTCTTTTTTCTCTACGGACAGCAGAAAAAAGAAAACACACTTTCTCGCCTCGTTTTACTCGGTTTAGTATTTGGTAGCGCATTTGGTCTTGGTCTACAGCTGTTATTTGGTGAAGGCAATCCGGTCATCAACGAAACACTAGACTGGGTAAATATTGTTGGCCGTGGTTATGTTGGCCTACTGAAAATGGTGATCATGCCATTAGTATTGGTTTCAATGATTGCAGCAGTAGTGAAGCTTGAAAAAGGCGGCTCACTGGGCAAGATTTCTGGTATCACCATTTCTGTACTGTTAGCAACAACCGCGATTTCTGCGATTGTTGGTATTGTTGTAACGCAAGCATTCGGCCTGTCTGCTGAAGGTTTAACAGAAGGCGCTCGCGAAACAGCACGTATCGCAACACTTGAAAGCCGCATCGGTAGCGTTTCAGACCTAACAATTCCACAAATGCTGATCAGCTTTATTCCGACTAACCCATTTGCAGACCTAACGGGGGCTCGCTCTACGTCTATCATCGCGGTTGTTATCTTTGGTGTGCTAACGGGCATCGCTGCTCGTAAAGTAATGGCTGAGAAAGAAGAGCTAGAATCACCGATCCGTACTTTCGTTGACGCTGCTCAATCTATCGTTATGCGCTTAGTTAAGATGATCATGGCACTCACGCCATACGGCATTGCTGCGTTAATGGCGAAAGTAGTCGCAACATCAAGTGCTTCTGACATCTTAAGCCTACTCGGTTTCATCGTTGCTTCTTACGTAGCTATTATCCTGATGTTCGTCGTTCACGGTGTGTTGGTTTCTTTTGTTGGTGTAAACCCAAAAGAGTACTTCCAAAAGATCTGGCCTGTACTGACGTTCGCTTTCACGTCTCGTAGTTCTGCAGCAACAATTCCACTGAACGTTGAAGCTCAAATCACTAAGCTAAACGTGCCACCAGCGATTGCTAACCTGTCTGCCTCTTTCGGTGCGACGATTGGTCAAAACGGTTGTGCGGGTATCTACCCTGCAATGCTAGCAGTCATGGTTGCGCCTACAGTTGGCATCGACCCAATGGACATCAACTTCATTCTGTCTCTGATTGCTATTATCACAGTGAGCTCATTCGGTATTGCTGGCGTAGGTGGCGGTGCAACGTTCGCGGCGCTTATCGTACTTCCTGCTATGGGCCTTCCTGTAACGATTGCAGCACTGCTTATCTCTATCGAGCCACTTATCGATATGGCACGTACGGCGCTTAACGTATCTGGTGCTATGACAGCCGGTACGATCACAAGCCGCCTATTAGGCAAGAAAGACAAGCAACAAGATCTGGAACAAGCGAACGCTTAATGGGTTCGATTGATTCAAGCACTTGAGTCTCGTTAAACAAAAAAACCGATGCACATGCATCGGTTTTTTATTATCTGTTACTTCTAACTTCCATTACTTCACGAGCAACAGCTTAGAACACAAGTTGAATGACTTTTTCGGCAAGTACTTCATCGTCGTCTTCACTTAATCCGCTGACACCAATAGCGCCAATCACCTGCCCATTTAATTCAAAGGGAACACCGCCTTTAAAGCCAGTGATCTTTGGGTCAGTCCAGTAACTTAAGTCTTTACCAGTTTCTCTCGCCCAAGCACCTAAGTTACCGCTTGGCTGTCTATCTCTTGCAGATGTATAAGCTTTGTTCTGTGCTAACAATCCGGCTTGAACACTCACATTATCCATGCGAATAAACGCCAGTAACTCACCGTGCGTATCACACACGCTCACCGCGATTGCTTGTTGATTACGCTCAGCAATGTCTAGAGCGTTAGACACCAGTTGTTGCGCGATCTTTTGATTCAACATATTCATTCCTTATGGCAGTGCTTGACCACGTGAGTACACGTATAGGTTGTACCACTCTTCACGAGACAGGTTTATCTGAGTCGCGACTGCCGAAGCTTTGATTCGCTCTAGATTTGTGGTGCCAATTACAGGTTGGATACGAGCAGAGTGACGAAGCAAAAATGCCAACACAATCGCTTCACTTTCTACGCCATATTGGTTCGCTAACTGAGCCACGTAGTGCGCTGTCTTTTTCACGTTTTCATGTTCTGAATACAAACCTTGCTCAGCAAATCGGCCTTGTGCCAAACAGCCCCAAGCTTGCAGTTGGATGTTATTCAATTGGCAATGTTCAAGAGTGCCTGCGGCGAAGTCTGATTGATGGTGCCCTTGCGAGTTAATCATCACCCCATCATTCAACCAATCCAATTTGGCTAAGCTCATCTCAACTTGATTCGCGACGATGGGTTGCCCAAGCGCAGATTGCAGGTACTGAATTTGATGGCTGTTCATGTTCGACACACCAAAATAATCGACCTTACCTTGCGCTTTTAAGTTCTCTAACGTTCTTGCTAGCTCATCGAGTTCCATCAAAGGATCAGGGCGGTGCAATAACAGCACATCAAGCTTTTCAGCATTCAATCGATTGAGAATACCGTCTACCGATTGGCCTACCCAATCAGCCGAGAAATCATAACGACCAACATTGCCCTCGCCTTCAAAACGAATCCCACACTTAGATTGAATGAACATCTGTTCACGCAGATCAGGCGCTTGTTGTAATGCTTGACCAAAGGCTTGCTCAGCTTTGCTGAAGGTATAGATATCCGCATGGTCGAATAAGTTAATGCCCGATTCTAGTGCGGTGCCGATTACGCTTCGTGTTTGAGCAACATCCGCACTCGTCACTGGATTATCATTCCAGCCACCACCTAACCCCATGCAGCCATAGGCAATTTGCCCAACATTCGGTAGATAATTTGATAATGGGATACGTTTTTTGTCATTCGTTTTGTTTGTAGATTCAGTGCTGTTCGTCATATCGATTCTCGCTTAGAAGATTTGCTGACCAGAAATATGCCTCTATCATATTGTTCTTTTTAAAAAACAGAATATGCTAGTTACGAAATGATTGTTTGATATGACGAACAATAGATTGGTAGGAACGCGCGAATGAACGAACACAAAAGAATAGAACGACTGATCCTGTTTGTAGAACTTGCTCAGCAACTCAACTTTACCAAGGCAGCCGAAAAGCTCGGTATCTCTAAGAGCTACCTTTCTGAACAGATCAAACGTTTAGAGAACGATTTACAGTGCCCGCTTTTGGTCAGAACCACTCGCAGTGTTCGTTTAACCCAAGAAGGCGAACGCGCGTTACAACAAGGCTTAACGATTCGCTCGCAAGTCTTACAGCTTGAACGCAGTGTTTCTGAGCAACACGACATCGTCAAAGGCCTATTACGCCTCACTGCGCCAAAGATGTTTACTGAGGTATATCTATTCGATATCTGCCAACAGTTTAGGCAGCAATACCCTGAGATTCGTTTCGAGATAAACAGTAGCTACACCAACTTTAATCTCAATCAAGATGATATCGATATCGCGTTTCGTGCCACCAATACGCCACCTGACAACATGGTGGCGAAACACTTGATTAGCTATCAACATGATTTAGTCGCGACTCCCGGTTATCTTAACCAATTTGGTCGCCCTACCAATGTGAGTGACTTAAGTGATCATCAATGCTTAGCAACTCTGCACCAAACCGAGTGGCCTTTAAAATCGGTAAATATTGATGTGTCCGGCTGGCTTTCAAGTAATGACAACCACCTGCTTAAGCAACAAGCTATGGCAGGCAGTGGCATCATCCGTATTGCAAGTTACTACGTTGCGAAAGAGGTCGAACTGGGAGAATTAGAGCGAGTGCTGCCTGATGAATGTCTGCAACAAGGCAACAGTATTTATCTGTTCTATCCGCAAGTTATTTATCCGGCAAAGAAACACCAAGTGTTCGTTAAATTTGTTCAGAATTACTTTG
The DNA here is from genome assembly GCF_041473395.1 of Vibrio sp. 10N.222.55.C6. Lineage (NCBI taxonomy): Bacteria > Pseudomonadati > Pseudomonadota > Gammaproteobacteria > Vibrionales > Vibrionaceae > Vibrio > Vibrio sp. 10N.222.55.C6. Next base: position 70,418 of record NZ_JBFRSD010000020.1, on the reverse strand, counting down.
AAAGCTTAAGTCGATAAAATGATGCACAGCTCACTAGGGCTTGTTGGTTTCATCTGGCCAACATATTCGTCGTAGCGAGCTCTACTTCAACCTCTTCGGCTGAATGTGATACCAGTGAAAGTCGACTATATGGCCGATCTACTTTCAAGCCTACTCGTCCTAGTTCTTTTATTTTTTCTTGCTCTTACATTTACATTAATACCTAAACATTCACTCTACGAATCGTTTTTTATTGACTTAAAAATGAAATCATAACGACACACTAATTTGCGTAACTTAGGGTGCAAATAGGCAATCAGATTACAGTGCCTATCAGGAGGATGTATGAAACCAAATCGATCTACGGTACTCACTGGACATGTAAAACACTGCCCATGCTGCTCTACCGAACTGGTCATCAAAGACCACATTCACGTTTGCCCGCGCAATGAAATTGGCGACTGTTACTTCGATGGCTATGACCAACACGAACAGCGCGCTAATACCGATTTTATCGATCATGCAAGAGCCAATGATAGCCTTGTTTACGGCATGTCAGAACACTAAGCTTTATTCAAGATTTGTTGAAGTCATTTCGCGCCAAAAAAAATGCAGCGCCAATCGAGTGATTGTTCGCTGCATTCTTAGATCCTGTAAACTTAGCTAACCATTAAAATGGAGCTAGGTAAAACGGATTACCACATTAGATCATCTGGGATCACGAAGTCTTTGTACGGGTCATCTTCGTCTACTTCGTCTGTGCTACCTGCCTGCGTATCAACGATAGATTCTTCGTCGCGCATAGCAATCTTGTTCGCTACTGCTGTTGGAATAACAACGTAGCTCTCGCCTTGACGAGCAATACTTAGAATGCCTTTACTTAGTTGCTTTTGAGTCAGCTCTTCTACGTAAAGGTATTTAACTAGCGTACCGTCGGTGAAGTTGTATTTGATCTCACCGTTCTTCTGTTCGATCTTGTTCATCTCAATCAGTTGCTTCACTTGAGCTTTAATTTCTTTGCTCAACTGTTGTTCTTTCAACTGTTGGTTTAGCTCTTTGTCTTTCGCTTGCTGCGCCAGTTTAGTTTCTTCAGCTGCCGCTTTTGCTTCACGAGACTGAACGCGAGACTTTTTAGAGCCTTTCTTCGCCTTCTTTAATTTTTTCTCATTTACCAAGCCAGCTTTAAGCATCTGCTCTTGGAGTGTTAACTTTGCCATGACTTTCCCAGTTCAGGATTAAAAACGGCACTATCATACCTGTTTTTGAGGTTTCTGTTTACTGAACAAGAGTAAATTACAGAACAATCGCAAAATTTATGCTGATAGCTCTAAGCTGTGTCCATATTCCCTTCTTGTTGCTCACAACCTCCACTTTACCGCGACACACAGTTTTCACTTAAGCACGCCAATATTGGCTGTTCCACCGACTCGAAAGCATTAACTGACCCTATTATTCGCGCGCGTACCACTTATCATTCCGATAAGACAATATGTTAATTTTCAATGGTTAATCAATTTTATAAAACCTTGGCATATATCTCATATTTGAATAAATGCCATAGAGTTATAACTCCAATGTCATAACTCTTGACTACGTTATTCTAGACATCAATCAATAAGGATAATGTAAACGATGAAAACTCAATGGACTTGGTTAGCTGCACTTGTGGCATCCACATCAATCGCTTCGACCTCTGCGATCGCAGACACCGACGTGTATCTCACCAATAACACCAATCAAGTGATGACCATTCAAGCCAACCACACTGGTACCGACCTGCTTCAACTCGGTGATGAGTGGCAACAGCATGTTGAACAGATTGGTCCTTGGGAGACGAAGAAGCTGATAAGTTTCAACCGCTGGACTGGTGTGAAATCTGGGAAGACCTATGAGTTTGACACTGTGGTATCAAACGCTGTGGGCGAAAGTGTCACGCTCAACCAAACCATGAAGGGACATTGGTATAACTCGACACTGCAACATGGTTTGAGTGCCGCAGACGTCAACCTAACATTGCATGACGATCGTAATATTCATCGCAGCACAACCGATGCGTTCGGGGTCAACGCAGAGCTAGCACTTAAAGCCGATTCTACAGCGCGCTACGATGATATTTATTACACCATCACCCCTCCAAAAGTGGATGAGCAACCAGAGCCGGATGCCAATACACTTAAAGTCATGACTTATAACATCTGGGCGCTGCCTGCCATCGCTTCACATATTGGTGACCGCTATGACCTACTCCCTCAATATGTAAAGGGCTATGACGTGTTGGCGCTTCAAGAGGTGTTTGCTAACGGCAGAGATGAGTTCTTGCGTGAGCTTGCGAAAGAGTATCCTTATCAAACTAAAATGCTCGATAAAGATGGGATTAACATATACGACGGTGGTGTGATCATTGTCAGCCGCTATCCTATCGTTAATGAAGCGCAGTATGTTTTCCCTGATTGCACGGGCACAGATTGCTTTGCTGATAAAGGTGTTAACTACGCGGAAGTTATCAAGAATGGTCAGGCTTACCATGTTTTCGGTACCCACACGGCATCATTCGATACGGACACCGCTCGTGATTACCGACAACGTCAATTCAAGCAGATGCGTGCACTGGCGCAGTCTCTGAATATCCCGGCATCAGAAACTGTGGTTTACAGCGGTGACTTCAACGTGAACAAGCTCAAGTTCCCAAGCGACTATCAACAGATGTTTGCTAACCTGCAGGCTGATGAACCAACATACTCAGGTTACACCGCTTCAACCTTTGACCCACGCATCAACAACTTTGCGGGAGAGCCTATGTCGGGTGGCGAGAACGTTGAGTATCTCGATTATGTGGTAGTGAGCTCAGAGTATGCCGCTAAAGCGCATAACTACAATCGCGTGGATGTCCCAAGATCAACAAGCAGTGAATTATGGAAGCACTACAACCTTTCAGACCACTTCCCTGTCAGTGCCGTGATCAAGTAGCGCGGTGAACCAATAATGCATCGAGTTATATTAATCCTAATGCTCGTCGCGGTGACGAGCATTGTTGGCTACTCATGGTCATCAAAATCAATTGAAACACCGCTATCTTCTGCTCAACACACAGAAGCTAAGCCGCGTGTTTCTACGACAACTGATGACGATAATTTCACACCAACTGCAACCACCAGTTCGGGAAATTCAGCATCGCAGAGCAATCAAGCCCAAGCTGGAGCACTGGACGGTAAAATTCTTGCTGAAAACTTGAGTGAATTCGAAGGTAAGGCTTTATTCGATGAACTCGATGGGTTCTGGAAGCTTTGTCAACAACGCGATGACTGCGCAGAGCAACTCGCACGATTGAAATCAGAATTGCCGAGCATATGGTTTGAGTTACTGAGCGACTATCCGCAGTTATCAGTCGACTGGCAATTAGCCCAAAGTACCATCCCACTTGAATCCATAGAGACTCTTGAAGATCGTGTTGCCTTATTCAAGCAGTCTGCACAGCAAATATGGGGCGAGTTGGCCCACCAGCTATTCGCAGACCAGTTTGCGCATCTGGATTTTACGCTCGACGCAAACACCCTTAAAGAAAACGAAGCGAGCCAGTTTTTGGCCAACTATCAAGATTTGCTTAGTGAATGGCAAAACAATACGGACACGTTAAACGCCGAAACACAGCTTCAAAAATATGAATTGGCAGTCTCTTTGATACCCAGCAGCTATAGCCCTGCTGAGATAGTATCAGTCAAAGCCGACCTTCAAGATGCCTACTTAGATGAAGCGAAGGCTAGCAACATTGCCGCGCGAGAACAGCAAGTCGCACAACAGCAACAAACCGTGATGAGTTATCACGAGCAACTGGATCAGCTCAAAGCGACCTTAGACTCTCAGCGAAGCTCGAGTTATGCCACTTGGACTCAACACGATTGGGACAGTTACTATCAACAGCAAGTCACCGATTTCAGAGAACAGTTTTTTAGCAAGTTACGCTTTAACTTAAACCGTCACGAAACTGCGCGGGCGTTTTATTGAGCCAACCTTTAAACGCCCTTCTGAAATTTGCGGGGTCGCTATAACCGAGCCTTTCACCGATGTCATCGATACTCATGGTTGTGCCGAGTAACAGCTCTTTGGCCAGTTCCACTCGAACTTCGGTAAGCAATATTTGATAACTGGACTCATGGGTCACTAGCTCTCGCCTGAGCGTACGAGAGCTAAAACCAAACTCATCCGCGAGTTGTTCAATATTCGGGAAACTGCCTGCGGTTTGATAAAAGATCGTTTTGATCTGGTTAGTCAGCAGGTGCTCAGAGTCCAGCGTTTCGACTATCGACTGGCAAGACGCAAGATAGCGCTTCAGTGTCGCGGCATCATGAGTCAATAAGGTTTGTGATAAAACCGAGGCATCAAAACGCAGTTCACAATGGTTTTGCTCAAAAATCACCGGGCACTGGAAGCGGTTGTCATAAAGCTTGGTGTAATTGGGACGAGCGTAAGGCAAAGCCAAAGTATGAATATCCAACTCATGACCAGTCAGTTCTTTGAACAAAGAGAGGATTGAACTCAAGAAATATTCACTGCAGAAAGGAAGGAGATCACCCACTTCCAAGGTGTTCTCAATCTGAATCACTGCTTGCTCGGAATCTAGAAACAATTTAACCGAGAAGATAGGACCGTTCAGGCGCAGATATTTAAAGCCCGACTTGATGGCCTCCCCGACATTTTGACTCGTCGATAGCGCATAACCCAACACACCAAAGTGGCTCAAGCTAGCGTGTTCCCCCAGCCAAAGCCCTAAGCCATCGTGAGGAAAGCTCTGATTCGCCACGCTAAATAACGCAAGTTTATCAGCGTAAGTCAGCTTTCCATTCGGGTCTCGCCAATCCATGTTCGGCAAACCGACATCATTGAGTAACCTTTCAATATCGATACCTCGTTGCTCTAACGTATTCAACAGCAGCGCGATATCTAATGTCCCCAACTGATGCCGATGTCCGGTTGGCTTATACTCCGCGATAATCTTCAATAGCCTCTCCTTATATCGAGCCCATTCCCATCAACATGACTACTCAGCTTCAACAACACTACTGACAAAATCGTGATTGGCAACGCGCTCTTGTCCGAATATGACCTCCCAATTCTACGCTACTCATCGCACAATGGCTTTAATTGTTAAATTAATGTGAACCATCGCAATGATAAAAACGAACCCAGCCCCACACAGTTTGATTGATTCTAATGGTCAGCCGATCATTGGACATTTCGATGGCATCCCCAAGCACCTGAACATCGAGAGCTTTGACTACCGAAACTCGATGGATTCAAAAGCAGCCCCTTGGCAGAAGCACTTCCACTACAAGCAATTTCAGTTTGTCAGCATCATCACCGACACACACATTATTGGTGTCGCTATCGCGGATATTCGCTACTTGGGCTCGGCATTTTGTTATCTGTACGATATTGAAAACAACCATCTAGAAGAGTCATCTTGGTTGAGGCCATTAGGGTTTGATAAACAAGTTACCGCTTCGCCATTTGACGGTACGACAAACATTGCAGGCCAAAGTATCACCTTTAATATTGAAGGCGGGCAATGGCGAGTTCGCTTGAATACCAAACTCATCAAGGCCGATATCGCTTTAGAGCCTGAAACCGACAGCTTGCCAATGGCGATGTGCAGCCCAACCGGTTATTCAGGTTGGACTTACACCCAAAAGCACAATGCTTTACGCATCAGCGGCGACATCCAAATCAAAGGAGAATCACTCGTTCTCGAACAAGCTCGTGCTGGTTATGACTTTTCAGCGGGTTACATGAGACGTGAAACCAGTTGGCGCTGGGCAAGTATCAACACGCAATCCCATGGCACAGATATTGGCTTAAACCTCGCGGCGGGCGTGAATGAAACCGGAGGCTGCGAAAACGTGTTATGGGTCAATGGAACCAGACACTTGCTTAACCCGGTACAGTTTACGTTCAGTCGCCAAGACACGAACTTGCCTTGGCAGATAACATCACAAGATGGACGTATAAACCTGACCTTTACGCCCTTAAATAACCGCAACGAAAAGCTCAATTTATGGCTGTTAAAGAGTAACTTTCGTCAGTTCATTGGTCATTTTTCTGGCTCGATTGAAGACAACAATGGAGTGACACATCAACTCGATGGTGTTCTTGGCCTAACAGAAGATCACTTTGCTCGCTGGTAGCGAAATTCTGCTGATTGAATCTCAGGCGAGCAAGTCTAAGTAAACTTGATACTAAGAACGCGTATGGCGTCTCAACAAGGATAAAACATGAATATCGACGCATTAATCAATCACCCAGAATGGCTACTGCTGGTATTAGCGCCCTTATTCGTGGTGTGCATGTTGGCTGAGTATTTTATCGGTCAGAAGCAAGGTCGATTGCCAGATAATTCCAGCTATAAACTTTCAGAAGTGATGTGTAACTTCACGCTTGCAGGAATGCATCAACTCTCCGATTTGATCACCGGGTTATTGGTCGTGCAGTTGTATCTCTTGATGTTTGGTTGGCGTTTAATGGACATTGAAATTGGCGTGCTGAGTTTCATTGTGTTGATGGTGTTGCAAGACTTTTTCTATTATTGGTTCCATAGAGCAAGCCATCGTATTCGCTGGATGTGGGCCGCGCACGTCGCGCACCACAGTTCAGAACAGATGAACTTTAGCACAGCTTTCCGTCAAAGTTTGATGTACCCATTCGCAGGCATGTGGCTATTTTGGGTGCCGCTCGTCATCATAGGTTTCGACCCTAAATGGGTCATCTTTGTGGTGCTTCTGAATCTAGGTTTGCAGTTCTTTGTCCATACACAATGGATACGAAGCTTGGGGCCACTTGAATACATCTTTAACACCCCTTCGCATCATCGAGTACATCACGGCAAAAACCCGCAATACATCGATAAGAACTACGCCGGTGTTTTGATCATTTGGGATAAGTTGTTTGGTACGTTCGAACTTGAAGTTGAAACCGTGCGTTACGGCGTCACCAAGCCAGTGAACAGTTTTAACCCGATAGTGGTCACCTTTCAAGAATGGAAGGCCATATTCAAAGATTTGAAGAACCGAGAGTTAACCATGAAGCAGAAAGTCCAGTTGATACTCTCGCCTCCATCGGATTAAACGGACGATAGACAGATTGTATTAACTAAGAAACCGCCTCAATTGGTTTCAAAACCTTCCCCACTGACTCGATTGAATAGTAAAGCACCGTTTTCCGGCAATTTATTTGTGATCTGGGTTGCACGCGTACCGCATACTATCAGATACTGAACAAAACTAACCTTCAGCCACAGTAAACGTTCTGCGCTTGCTGTTCAGGAAATTCAATGAGTTCAGATAATCAGCCGACCTACTTCTTTTTCGATTACGAAACTTGGGGCGTTAGCCCAGCAAAAGACCGTCCGAGTCAATTTGCAGGTGTTCGTACCGACCAAGATTTCAATGTTATTGGAGAGCCTCTGGTTATCTATTGCCAACCTCCCGCTGATTACCTCCCTGCGCCTGAAGCTGCGTTGATCACCCGTATCACACCACAGAAAGCGGCTTCACAAGGTCTTCCTGAACCTGAGTTTATCGCTAAGATCCATGCTGAGTTAGCGAAACCTAACACCACAAGCCTTGGCTACAACAGTATTCGATTTGATGATGAAGTAACGCGTTACACCTGTTACCGAAACTTCATCGACCCATATGCGTGGAGCTGGCAGAATGGCAACTCTCGTTGGGATTTATTAGATGTAATGCGCGCTGTTCACGCACTGCGTCCTGAAGGCATTGTTTGGCCAGAGAACGAAGAAGGTTACCCAAGCTTCAAACTGGAACACCTATCTGTGGCAAACGGCATTGAACACGAGAACGCGCACGATGCGATGGCCGATGTTATTGCGACCATCGAGTTAGCGAAGAAGCTGAAAGCTGCGCAACCTAAGATGTTCGATTACCTTTACAACATGCGTCATAAGCGTAAGCTGAATGATCTGGTTGATATCGTAAACATGACACCATTGATGCACGTTTCGGGCATGTTTGGCCGTGACTGCAACTACACAAGTTGGATTGTGCCTATGGCTTGGCACCCAACCAATCAAAATGCGGTTATCGTGGTTGATTTAGCCAAAGATCCAAGCCCACTGTTAGAACTGGACGCTGATGAACTCAGAGACAGACTCTACACCAAACGCAGTGAACTGGGTGAAGACGAGCTACCAGTACCAATCAAATTGGTTCAACTGAACAAGTGCCCTATTCTTGCTCCAGCCAAAACGCTGACGGCTGAAAATGCCGAAACCATCGGTATCGATCGCCAACAATGCTTGAAGAACTTGGCACTGCTGCGCGAACACCCAGAGATCCGCGAAAAACTGATCGGCCTGTACTCACAAGAGCGAGAGTACGAAAAGAGTGATGATGTTGATACACACCTTTATGACGGTTTCTTCTCACCTGCTGATAAAACAGCGATGAACATCATTCGCGAAACTGACCCGAATAACTTGGCAGCTTTAGATATCACCTTCGGTGATGAACGTATTAAACCGTTACTGTTCCGTTACCGTGCTCGTCATTTCCCATGGACGCTCGACGAAGCTGAGCAATTGAAATGGGCGAACCATTGTCGTGAGTTTTATGAAAGCCGTTTAGAAGAGTACATGCTAAACCTTGAAAACCTCGCGCATGAACATGAAAGCGACGAGAAGAAAATGGCTATCTTGAAGGCGGTTTATCAATACGTAGAAAAGTTAGCTAGCTAATTCCATTATCAAGAGACGTAACACTTTGAAAGAAAGATTGATCCAACTGGTTTACTGCTTAATCTCCTTCACCTTAATCATAGGTGCACTTACAGCAGGTAACGCGTTACAGCACTTTTTGGATACCTCAATCCCTGGCAGTATTTTTGGCATGTTGATTCTGTTTGCCGCCATGGTGATTGGTATTGTTCCTTCGCACTGGGTACAACCCGGCGCAAGCTTGATTATCCGCCTAATGATCTTACTGTTTGTTCCGATCAGTGTTGGGTTGATGGATCACTTCGACATGCTCATCGCGAACGCATTGCCAATTATGGCGAGCGCCGTTGGTGGCACATTATTGGTGTTAGTATCCTTATCATGGTTCTTAGACCGCTTGCTTTCGAGAGGTAACTGATCATGTGGATTCTACTCACCATCGTGGTATTCCTATTTGCTCGCTGGGTAAGTCAAAAAGTAAACTCGCCGCTGTGTAACCCCCTGCTTATCAGCATTGGTATCATCATTCCGATGCTCACGTTCTTTAGAGTACCGTTTGAGACTTACTATGCTGACAACACTTGGATTACCTACATGCTGCAGCCTGCGGTTGTTGCACTTGCTTACCCACTTTATGAGCAGCTACCTCAAATCAGAGCCAACTGGCGCATCATTACCTTTGCGTGCACGCTAGGCAGTGTGATGTCGATGACAACAACGGCATTAATAGCAGTGGCTTTTAAAGCGGACTTAACTTTGATTGCGAGTTTATTAGGTAAGTCAGTCACCACACCAATTGCGATGGAAGTATCGAGCCATTTAGGTGGTGAAGCAGCGATTGCGGCAATACTGGTATTGATTGTGGGTCTATTTGGGGCAATTTTTGCTTACCCAATCTACAACCTCATTGGTATTAAGAGCCCGATCGCCCGTGGTTTAACCATGGGTACCGTGTCTCACGCTTTAGGCACCGCGACTTGTGCGGAAAAGAATCAGGAAGATGCAGCATTCAGTTCTTTGGCTCTTGTGCTTTGTGGCGTCATTACCTCAATCATCGCACCGAGTATATTTTCGCTCGTGGTTTGGTTCTATTCTTAACCACTTTGATTACAGTTTATACGCGCTCTAATAGATGAGTTGGTAAATAGCTAAACTCACTGGTTCGCGAATTTTAAGCGTTACAGATATCAATAAGCCCAAGCATAACCTGATTATTTCAGTGATAGCTTGGGCTTTTTTCTCGCAATTACTCGGCAATAGCAGTCAAATCGCGCCCTGTTTAGGCCAATAAGTGGGATATCAATGGTAGTTTTTACTCTTGCAATCGATTTCATCTGTGACCTCACTCTAATTATGCAAACCAATGTAACAACAACAACGCAGTAGTGATAAAGGTCACAGAAAATTCCTGAGCATTGCATAGAATTAAAGCCTAAGGTCAATTAAGGATTCAACATGAACAGTCGTATCACCCTGGCGCTGGAAAGTGCTCCAACAGCAATCAAAGCACTTTTGAGTGACATCGTATTAGCAGACAACTTTGACGCGACATTGTCTCCAGAACAATTTGCTAGCCTACTGCAAGCAAGTGGTCTAGCGGATGACGAGCTACGTATTGCGCTACTTCCTTTTGCCGCAGCGTATTCTTACGCTCCGTTATCTGACTTTTATGTTGGTGCTATCGTGCGTGGTTTGTCTGGTACTCTGTATTTTGGTGCAAACCTTGAAATCGCTGGTGCTCAACTTGGTCAAACCGTTCACGCTGAGCAATCTGCAATCAGCCACGCTTGGACGAAAGGCGAACTAGGTATCTCAGATATCACCATAAACTTCAGTCCTTGTGGTCACTGTCGTCAATTCATGAACGAACTGACCACAGCAAAAGAACTTAAAGTTCAGCTTCCACAACGTGATGAAATGTCTCTGCAAGAGTACCTACCAGACTCATTCGGCCCTGCTGATTTAGGTGTGACGACTGGCCTAATGACTAAGCTTGATCATAAGTACACGACCGAAGAAACAACGCCTATTGTTGTAGAAGCGCTAGCAGCACTAAACCGCAGCCATGCTCCTTACACCAAAAACCTAAGTGGTGTTTCACTGCAATTGACGTCGGGTGAGATTTTCACCGGTGCTTACGCTGAAAACGCAGCGTTCAACCCGAGCTTACCTCCTCTACAAGTGGCGTTGATTCAACTTAAACTGGCTGGCTTCGATTTTGAACAGATTGAAAGTGCAGCGTTGGTTGAAATTGCCGAAGGTAGCATCAGTCACCTAGCGGATACGCAATCTACATTAGAAGCGATTAATCCCGACATTCCAGTGACTTACTTAGCAATCTAAGTACATCTAGTTAACAATAATTTAAATAAGCAGCCCTATTTAACGGGGCTGCTTTTTTTATACTTGTAATTAACGTAGCAACTTGCGCAAACGTTTGCTTTTGTCATTTAAATAAGTATGATCACCCCGTTTTCAATCAATCGTTTAAAAGATCGGAAGGAATTTCTATGTTTGGTACCGCTACTCGTGAAAATGCTACTCGTGTACTTCTATTAGGTTCAGGTGAACTCGGCAAAGAAGTTGCTATCGAGTGCCAACGTTTAGGTTTGGAAGTTATTGCTTGTGATCGTTATGCAGACGCACCAGCAATGCAAGTTGCACATCGTAGTCATGTATTAGACATGTTAGACGGCGATGCACTGCAAGCAGTCATTGAACTTGAAAAACCAGATTATGTGGTTCCTGAAATTGAAGCTATTGCCACCAGCAAGTTGGTAGAGCTGGAAGCGCAAGGTTTAAATGTCGTTCCCACTGCAAATGCGACTAAGCTAACGATGAACCGCGAAGGTATCCGTCGCCTAGCTGCAGAAGAGCTAAAGCTGAGCACTTCTCCTTACCGCTTTGCAGACACCTTTGAAGATTTCTCAGCCGCTGTTGAATTCGTGGGCATGCCTTGCGTTGTTAAGCCAGTAATGAGCTCTTCAGGTAAAGGCCAAAGCGTTATCAAAACAGAGGAAGACATTCAGAAGTCTTGGGACTACGCACAAGAAGGCGGTCGTACTGGCGCGGGTCGTGTAATCGTTGAAGGCTTCATCGACTTCGATTACGAAATTACGCTACTTACCGTTCGCGCAGTCGACGGTGTTCACTTCTGTGCGCCTATCGGTCACCGCCAAGAAGACGGTGATTACCGCGAATCATGGCAGCCACAGGTCATGTCTGACAACGCACTTAAAGCGGCGCAATACACGGCAGAGCAAGTGGTTAACGCATTAGGCGGTCACGGCATCTTTGGTGTTGAACTGTTCGTTAAAGGCGACCACGTGATCTTCAATGAAGTCTCCCCTCGCCCACATGATACTGGCTTGGTTACTCTGATGTCTCAAGACTCATCGGAATTTGCACTACACGTACGCGCATTTACAGGTATGCCGATCAAATCAATTACTCAGTATGGCCCTTGTGCCTCTGCCGTAATCCTTGGTCAAGGCACATCAACGAATATCCGCTTTGAAGGCCTTGCAGAAGCGCTAGACGCACCACAAACGCAAGTTCGCTTGTTTGGTAAGCCTGATATCGATGGTCGCCGTCGTCTTGGTGTGGCGCTTACTCGTCGCAACAGCACTGAGACAGCGATTGAAGATGCAATTGAGAGCGCGTCAAAAGTAAAAGTGATTTACTAACCTGCTATTCAATTCTGAACAATCACGAGTTCAAATCTGAACCATAAAAAGACGGGCTATCGAGCCCGTCTTTTTGTTGGTGTTATCTGTTCGCTTAACTAAGCAGACTGAACTTAAGCGTCTGACTCAATCAAATACACTTCTTCACAGAAGCGAGACAAGCCTTTCTTAGCAATCTTCGGATGTTCATCGTTCGCTATATCTTGATTCAACAATGTAATTTTGTATCCTGCAAACAATTGAGCAATCTCTAACTTAGGTACGCTAAACGGAGGCCCAGCCATTTCGTTTTGGTCGTAATCCAGTGTTACCAAAAGAATCTTACCACCCGGTTTCAGTAGTTGTTTCAAACGCTCGACATACTGCACTCGCATCTCTTCAGGCAATGCGACTAAAGACGCGCGATCATAAATGGTATCGACAGGTTGGATTGGCGCTGAAAAGTAATCGCCCGTGTAGATGTTCAGTTCATCGAATTGGTAGAGCTCGTGCTGACCGCTAATTTGAGTCACAGTCGGGGTATAAAGGTGCTCTGCAAAAAATGCGCGAACCGCAATCTGGCTTAACTCGACACCTTGAACATCTTCATGCTTTGAAGCTAGCCAAATCAGATCTTCACTTTTGCCACAAAGTGGAACAAACACACTCTTCTCGTAGCTAGGCTCAGTCTTTTCCCAAAATTTAATCAGAAGTGGGTTTACATCTTCGAGGTGGAAACCAATTTGGTTGGCTGCCCATTTATTGTGCCAAAATTCAGGATTATTCATCTTTCGTTCATGTTAAACAGTCATAATGCAAGGGTACAGTATAGAGAGGTAAGAGCAACCTTAGCTTGGTTTAAAGTACTAAATTGATTTCGATAAAATCAGAAACTGGCTAAGTTCAAAGTTCTGATAATTGCGGAACTAACGGTTGGGTTATTTGGCTATATCTTCACATTTTAAAGCAATATTAAACGTTAGAATTGGTTTCTGTCTTAGCTAGCCTCATTTAATATGTAGTGAAATTAGTTAAGCTGTTTTTACTCTTGTGCGTTACTGGTTACCCCTTTTGACTACCCGTTTTTTGTAACCTTGTATTTTGGAGTTTGAATGAGTGTATTTCTCCGTACGACGGCCCTAATGCTTTTGGTATTGAGCCGAGCGCCTGCATTCGCAGCAGCACCTGTTTCAACAAGTTCAACAGATCAAACGCGCACTCCTGCGCAAAACCAAGTATCTTCAAACGTATTCCGTCATAGTTTGAGCGGCCTTTACGGCATCAAGGCCTTCGACTCACGCCCGACTCAGCCTTACACCGACTTCGATATTTTGTACAGCAAAGCGCATCAAGGCCAAGCTGAACTAGAAACTATCTGTAAAAGTACTGCCCTACTCACCAATTCTGAAGCGCTATTTGCTGGCGTTAAATCTCAAGCTCGCGCAGAAGAAAAAATCGCCCTTGAGCTTGATGGTGATGTGACAAAAATTACCGACTTAACCCGTGCAACTATCATCGCGAACGATGTAGAGAGCTTGGTTGAAGTTTACGAAGCGCTAAGCCGTGAAGCAGACGTTGTTAAGCTGAAAAATAAGTTTAAATCGCCGGCTGACTCTGGTTACCGTGACCTTAACTTGTTGGTTCGTTTGCCTAAAACCAACATCATTGCAGAGGTTCAACTTCACTTAAAAGCGATTGCTGATGTGAAAAGTGGTCCTGAGCACGAGCTGTACGAAATTATCCAAGGTATTGAGCGTCACGCAATTGCAGAACATCGCCCAATCAACGATATCGAAGCGGCACAAATCAATAGCCTACGACGCCAATCTTTAGAGCTTTACCAACAAGCATGGCAACCGTACATTACAACGCACATTAAAGCGGCTTAACACATAGATAGGCTATTCCAATAAACATCACAAGGGCTGCACTCGCAGCCCTTTTTAGTACTTGTTGAGTAGCCTCTCCACTTCCTATCCCAAATAATCAGATCGTTTAAATTTAGATCTCAGTCTCTTTTCTCCGTCGAACATTTCTGTTTCTATAGCGAATAAGCTTCTGACAAGAAAAGGAATTACGTCAATGCAGAATAACAAATCCATGCTTTCCATCGCGCTACTTGCTGCGTTTTCTGTACACGCTAGTGCTGACGAATGCGGAAAGATCACCATTGCAGACATGAACTGGAACTCGGCGAGCCTTATTGCTCATGTCGACCAATTCATTTTGAATAACGGCTACGGCTGTGAAGCGGACTTAATCCCCGGTGATAGCGTCCCTACGGGCACGTCAATGATTGAAAAAGGTCAACCTGATGTTGCGCCAGAGCTTTGGACTAATGGCATCAAAGAAGCGTTGGATAAGGGTGTTGCGGATAAGCGTCTACGTTACGCGGGCAAGTCTTTGGTCAACGGCGGTGAAGAAGGTTTCTGGGTACCAAACTACCTTGTTGAACAGTACCCAGAGCTTACAACCATTGAAGGTGTGATTAAAAACGCAAAGCTGTTTGAACACCCAGAAGATGATGAGAAGTTTGCGTTTTATAGCTGCCCTGCGGGTTGGACTTGTCAGATTACCTCCGGTCACCTGTTCGATGCGCTTAAGTTAGAAGATCACAATTTTGAAATGGTTGATCCCGGCTCAGGCGCCGCTTTAGCAGGTACGATAGCGAAAGCTTACGAACGCAAAAAAGCATGGTTTGGATATTACTGGTCGCCTACGCCTGTGCTAGGTAAGTATGAAATGGTGAAGGTTGATTTCGGAAGTGGTACTGACATTGAGGAATTCCGTAACTGTACGACACAACCTGATTGTGAATCTCCTAAAGTGACCATGTATCCACCAGCACCGGTTCACACAATCACCACAGAAGCCTTTGCTAATAACGAACCTCTTGCCTACCAATACTTTGAAAAGCGTGGTTTTACCAATAAACAAATGAGTGAGTTGCTGGCCTGGATGGAAGACAACCAAGCCGACGCCGAAGAAGCCATGTATTACTTTCTAGAAAGCTCACCACAGGTATGGAAGCCTTGGGTGTCTGAAGACATCGCAAGTAAGGTTCAACAAGCCCTTTAGAGTGAAGATTCAAAGTCAGAGGCCTAGCCTCTGTTTTCGCATCTAAAGCAAGTTCTTACCGGACAGTAAATAGATGGAGTTTGAGAAAGGTTACTAAAAATTAAAGAAATGCGTTTAGCTTAAACTCTATGCAGATACAAAAAGACCACGCTAGGCGTGGTCTATTGCTTGGCTACTTCTCGATTTTAATATTTTCGACACGGGCCTTTAGTTTTTGTCCCGGTCTAAAAGTAACAACACGTCGAGCAGAAATTGGAATGTCTTCACCAGTTTTCGGGTTACGACCAGGTCGCTCGTTTTTCTCGCGAAGATCAAAATTACCAAAACCAGACAGTTTTACCTGTTCGCCATTTTCGAGCGCTTTACGAACTTCTTCGAAAAACACTTCCACCGTTTCCTTGGCATCCCGCTTGCTGTATCCGAGTGTCTCAAACAGGTTCTCAGCCAAATCGGCCTTCGTGAGTGCCATAAAACTTTCCTCAAAGCTATGTTAAACATTGCTACCATCGCCAGTAGCGCCAAAGCATTTACCCTATTCAATCAATGAGATAAGGTCATTTACAAGGAAAGTGTATGCCAAGCTTCTGATTTTCGCCAACTTTTTTATCTTAACTATTTAATTATTCTTTCAAATCAGAAAGATAACTCGCTTCAAATTTCACATATATAGCTAAAAACCATCTACTCAACAGTAACGAAATGGAGTTATATTCCATACAAACAACCATTAATAGAATTTAAAACTTTAGCGAACTAAATAATAATTTTTGAGACTTTTCTCCGATACCCAATAAAATCAGCCACTTGATTTGATATG
This sequence comes from Vibrio sp. 10N.222.55.C6, assembly GCF_041473395.1. NCBI lineage: Bacteria > Pseudomonadati > Pseudomonadota > Gammaproteobacteria > Vibrionales > Vibrionaceae > Vibrio > Vibrio sp. 10N.222.55.C6. Next base: position 54,154 of record NZ_JBFRSD010000020.1, on the reverse strand, counting down.
GGACTCAACAAAGGTTACTAAATAAGCGTTATTAAATATAAGGTTTGTATCATTTCAGAATTTAATTCGAATTCACTTATAAAAGCCTATGTTCTTTTGAGGTTTTCGGTTACAACTTAACAGAGGATGGCTTGACGGAATCAGAACTCGATAAGTGTATCGAAATCAGAATAGAAATGATCGGTCTAGAAATAGAATATGATCTTGAGAGCCAGTTACTTGCGTGTATGGTTAGTTGATTGCTTAGTAAGTTGGTTATTTAAATAACTTCACTTCTTCGACATAGAATAAGACCTCACAAGTGCGAGGTCTTATTTGTCATTCAAAGCTGCTCATGCAATATCAGCTTTCTTCAATCATTTTTGTTCAGCAAGTGTTTGTGTCGCTTTGGTATTCGTTACATTCGCAGGCTTCACAATCAAACCAATCCCGATTAGAAACAGTACCGATGCAACAACTTGAGCGACTGACAATACTTCGTCATACATAAAGTAACCACTTATCAATGCGAATATTGGCACCAGCAAGGTTAACGGTGCGGTTGTGCTTAACGGGTATTGGATTAATAACTTATTCCACACCCAATAACCAAATAGCGTGGTTGGATAAGCCTGAAACAGCACCGCAATCGTCGTATTCCAATCCCATTGTTCAATACCCTGCCAGATGATTTGGTCACCGTGTAACATCACGGCAAACAACACCAATGGCACCGGAGCAAACAGCATCCCCCACACATTAAATGCAAAAGCCTGAGTGGTTTTAGATGCCTTAACAATCACGCCCATCAAGGTCCAACTGCATGCCGCTATCATAATCAAGATAACACCTTTGAGTGTCACGTTGCCCGTTGCTGCGGAAACCAACACCGCTAAGGCACACATGGCTAGCATCGCACCCATTAATTTACGAACGGAAGCACTCTCCTTGAACACCCACACGCCAACCGCCATGCCGATTAATACGTTGGTTGAAAGCAAGACCGATGAAAGCCCAGACGATAAACCAGCAGTGATCGACCATGAAGCCATACCCCAGATACCCACACCGAACACAAAGCCTTAACTGACTAAGTAGCGCCAAGCAACAGGCGATCAGCATGTCGACCGTGGTGAGCTGCTACCAAGAACTGGAATCACAAGGTTGGATTCATTCTCGACCGCAAGCGGGATATTTTGTTTCTCCTCATAAACCTGCTCACTCAACCCCAGAGTGGGCACAGTTTGAGAGTAAGGTGTCCAGCGTTAGGCAAACCTCATCGACTCACAAGTCAATCAATGGGCCTTCAGGGGTTTCGAGCACCACTAATGATGAGCAGTCGATCGTTGAACTGGAACGAAGTTTTCGTCGCGCTATTAGGCGTATGAGCAACAGGCTTAACCATTACCCAGATACACAAGGTGAGCCGATTTTACGACAGGCATTATCCACTCATTTTGCCAAGCTCGATGTGCACTTTTCACCTGAAGAGATGGTGATTACGGCTGGCTGTATGTCTGCGATTAAGGCCGCACTTGAATCGTGTACCAAAGAAGGCGACACCATCGCTATTAGCTCGCCATGTTTCAACGGTATTCTGGAATTGCTCGGACAAATGTCGCGAAAAATCATCGAGATCCCGTCTCTAGATGATGGTGTCGACTTGCAACAACTGGAAGCGCATTTGAAAAATAAACAAGTCGATGCCGCGATCTTTTGTACCTCTCATATGAACCCTCAAGGGATCAACATGTCAGCCACTCAAAAGCAGAAACTGGCTGAATTAGCGAATCACTATCGAGTGCCGATCATTGAAGATGATGTGTATCTGGAACTGTCCTACTCCTCACACACGCCGCTCCCCGCGAAATACTACGACAAAGGCGGATATGTCTTATGGTGTGGATCAGTATCGAAAAATTTGTCACCGAGTTACCGTTTGGGATGCTGCTTGCCGGGCAGGTTTATCAACGAATACAAGGCTCAGTTCTCAGCTGCGAGCTACGGCGTTGCCCTGCCCACTCAGCTTGCGGTTGCTGACTTTATTGGATCTGGCCAATACGCTAAGCACGTGAGGAGAAGATGCACTCAGATCTTGTCTTTGCGCCAACAATACCTAAGTTATTTGGCTCAGCACCTTCCTCAAGATGTGAAGATAAGTAATCCACAAGGTGGCATGGTGCTTTGGCTGCAAATCCCAAGCTTGAACCAGTCAGCCTTTGCTCAGGGCATTACCGAGAAGAACATTGATATTAGGCTTGGACACCTGTTCAGCACTCTCGACCTTTACAGCAATTGCTTACGCATCAATATTGGGTATTCGTTAGAGGGTGGAGCCAAGCAGCAATTGGATGCCTTAATCGAGCTTATCCATATTCACAGCTAACAGCACGTAGCACGTAGCCTTTCAAAATCCGCTTTTTTAAATGCCTTCGAATGCCGAATTCTAATAGCCTTTTGTCATAAAAAAGAAGGCTATTATTCCTATCTTAATTCGGGTAAAGCCCCGAACCGTAAGGAAACCCACTCGCCTCAAAACCCTTAAATGCTGAGTTTGCAAGCACCCACAAAATTATGCAACTTGGCTAATGACACATCACTTTTTATCGTCAATATACAGCCGTCAGCGCTGGCGTTTTCCTGTATTTGAAGAGAACTATTATGAGTGATAAAACAAAAAACAAACCACTACCTTCCTTTATCGAAGAACGCTTGAACTTCTATATTCAAGACCTGATTACCCAGAACCAAAGCCAGAAGCATTTAGTATTGGGTAAACGCCCCCAGCGTAATTCCGTTGTGATGCAGAGCAATGATTACTTAGCGCTGTCACATAACAAACCGATCCAAGAGGCCCATCAAGCGGCGATTGTCGAACAAGATGACAACGTAGTGATGTCTGCAATTTTCTTACAAGATGAGCAGTCTAAACCTGCGTTTGAAACTGAGCTCGCGAACTATGTCGGAATGGAGAGCTGTTTGCTTTCTCAGTCTGGCTGGGCTGCTAATATTGGGCTATTGCAAACCATCTGCCCACCGGGCACACCTGTGTACATTGACTTCTTTGCACACATGTCGCTATGGGAAGGCATTCGCGCTGCAGGCGCCCTCGCCCACCCGTTTATGCATAACAATATGAATCACCTGCGCAAACAACTAGAGCGCCACGGCTCAGGCGTTATTGTGGTCGATTCGATTTACAGCACAATCGGCACCATCGCCCCACTACGCGACATCTACGAAATGGCGCAAGAGTTTGATTGTGCCGTTGTCGTTGATGAATCGCATTCACTGGGTACGCATGGGGAAAATGGTGCTGGCTTAGTTCACGCATTGGGTCTCACTAATCAAGTCGACTTCATTACCGTTAGCTTGGCTAAAACCTTTGCCTATCGTGCAGGTGCTATCCTTGGGCCAAAGCAGCTTTCAGAAACCTTACCTTTTGTCGCGTATCCAGCTATTTTCAGCTCGACCGTGTTACCACAAGAGGTGGTTCGTTTAGAGAAAACATTAGAGGTAATAAAAGGCGCAGAAGACAAACGAGAAGCCTTATTCAAAAGCGCTAAATCGCTTACTACTGGCCTCAAACGGATTGGCTTTAACATCCGCAGCGAGTCTCAAATCGTGGCACTAGAATGTGGTAGTGAAAGAAACACCGAACGTGTTCGTGATTTCCTCGAAGAACGAGATGTATTTGGTGCGGTTTTCTGCCGCCCCGCGACGGGCAAAAACAAAAACATCATCCGATTTTCGGTCAATGCCGACATGACACCAAGAGATATTGACCATGTGCTCACCGTTTGTCATGAAGTGTACAATCATCCGGAATTAGAATTCGTGTGATTGTAACGGTAATTCACACAACAGGATTCTTTGAAAGATAAGACCCCCTTCCGATAATCAATATAAACGGCAGGACTGAATGGACGCTATCATGTCGCGATACAAAAAGAGCCCAGCGAATTGCTGAGCTCTTTTCTTGTGTTCATCTATTCATCTATTCATCTATTCATCTATTCATCTAGCTCAGCTGGATAACCGGACGGTACAACAAATCAAATCCAGTGAGCAATTTTGTCGAACAATCGATTTTTGTCTGCCGGTTTCACGATAAAATCTGACATGCCTGATGATTCCATTTTTTCCAATGTCACAGGAGAACTGTCACCTGTGTGAGCAATAATTGGCACCGAAGAGTACGCTTTATTGGCACTTCGAATTCGGCGTGAAGCTTCCACTCCATCCATGATGGGCATTTCGATATCCATCAGAATCAAGTCGATCTCGTCGCTATCCAACGCGTCTAATGCTTGTTGGCCATCTTCTTTCTGCACAACATCAAAGCCCTGCTTTTCCAATAACATCGCGGTAAATCGGCGCAGAGATTCGTTATCATCGACCACCATGATCGTGCGCTTATTGGTAGCTTCTAACGGTTTTACAGAAACTGATGGCATCACATAGTTGGAGTCGAAAAGTAAGCGTTCAATGGTCGCCTTGGTATTCAGTAGCCAAACTTGTGTTTCCACCCAAATAGGTTCAAAAGCAACGTTTCGGACACGTTTAATTGGGTGATGTTCATACAAATAGATGATTCGAGCTTCAGTGAATGAAAGTAAAGATTCAATCCTATCGAGGCAACTTGCTCTTAAATCCAAGCTCTCCATGTCAACGAATATCAAGTCGAATTCGAACTGGTATTCCTTATTTTTAAGCGCAGATGCTACATCCAACACCGTGAGCTCAAACCCCATAAAACGGGCTACCTCAGTCATTTTATTGGTGAGAACTTTCTGGTCACTCACCATTAGCACAGTCTTAAGTTTAGTCAGTTCATTCTTGATTTCTTTCACCGAATGGGAAGACAAAGATGGAAAAGTCATCGTGAACTGTGTCCATTGATCCACTTCAGACTGGCATTTAATCTCACCACCAAACGAGCGCATGACCTTCTGACAAAATGGCAAACCTAAACCGTAATTACCCGACTGGCCTGTGGTGTAAAAGTCTTGGAAAATACGACGAATGATATCGCTCGAAATACCAGAGCCGTTATCCGTCACCATTATCTGGTTCGTCACTTCATCACTGAACATGGTGACATGAATATGAAAATCTTCAGGGCTACGATGATGGAACGCATTCTTGAACAGATTATACATGACGTATTTCAACAAGGTGTCGCTACCCAAGAACTCAAAGTTACTCTGCACATCCAAGGAGATTGCTGACTTATCAGCAGAGCGCTTGTAATTGAAGCTGTCTATCGCATTCTCAACCACCGCTTGCGCTGAGTGCTTCTTAAACGTAGAGCGAGAGACTCGGTTTTCATCAATTGAAGTCAGTAACAGATCTATCGTTTCGTTACCGGAATGAATGATCTCCATCGCTTCATCGCCCACTTCACGCAGCTGAATCACTTCCTCATTGCTTAACGCATATTGCCCTTTTTGATCGCCACTTTTAGGGTTCGGCAATATGGACTGCATGACATCAATAGAGGTAAGCAAACCGCTTAGAGGGTTTCGCATCTCATGGGCGATACCTGCACCAAAAGACTTCGCCAATGACACCTTGTTTTCATGTTCCACCTGATTGCGGAAGTAGAACAAGTTGCCGAATAAGTAGATAAACAAAAAGATTGGCACATGCGTCCAATCCATTGTGAGTTCTAGGTAGAAGCCTTGTGCTACCCAAGCGCATAAGGTGGCAATCCCAATACCGGCAAAGGTTTGTGCAAACATCACTCTCGTCACGTGCACCAATAAAATATGGAGGAAAATAGCCGACATGAATGACATAACCCAAACGTTGGACCAATTATTCATTAGCAGCATGTAGAAGAAGAAACCTGGCAAACAGATAGTTACGGCAACTTGATAATAAGCCGGAAGGTATTTTCGCCATTCAAATGGGACGCGATTGCGAAATATAATGCCAAAGAACAATACCGAGCAAAACAGGCGAAGCGCTAAGTTTTCGTAGGGTTGCGGGAACAAAAACTCCCACACAATGTAGTAAATTGGGAAGCCGACAAAGCCCATCCAACCCACGAGGGTTAAATTCGGTTCTGCGTACTGGTAAACTTTACGAATCGCGTTCATACGAAATACTTTGCTCTCTAAGCCCTGACGTTTATTAATTCTATGATTTGGTTTTTATACTTATATTTTGGCGCCGATTATATTACACATCACGTCCGAGCAGTGAGGTTTCAATCAAATATGTACCAACGCATTTGTTTTTATTATTAAGCGTAGATGAATGATGCACCCTGCTGACGCTTAAATTTAAGTACGAGTGCTTGGTTCAGGGATGGGCATGCGCGGTGTTCTTTTGATAACTGTGTTCAGCTTACTGCTATGTCACTGTTACTCGATGCATTTTTCTTGGAATATCCCCGTAATCTATCACTGCGTAATGTTGCGTTACCCTGTTATCCCAGATCGCCATTGAGCCGTTGTCCCATTTGAAACGAACTTGAAACTCAGGGCGTCTCGCAATTTCAAACAGTTGGCTGAGTAAAACATCACTCTCTTTGCGGTCGAGTTCGTTGATATAACGAGTAAACTGTTCATTGATACAGAGCGTTTCTTTATCCGTTTCAGGATGAACTTGAACAACAGAGTGAACCACTGGCGGATTCTCCTGTGCTGTTTTAATCAAGGATTTGTGCCAATCGAGATCAATGTCTTCTGATTCTATACCTTCAAAGGCCACAAGCGAATGAGTCGCCGACAACCCTCTCAACTTAGCTTTCATATCTTCATGTAGAGATTCAAAAACCGCAGTCATAGAACACCAGATAGTGTCACCACCAATGCTTGGAATGTGTTGAGCATGCAACAGGGAAGCTTTCGACGGCAAGCTGCGCCACGTTAAGTCGGTATGCCAATAACTTTCCTTTGGCGCATTGCCACGGGTTGTTTCAATCACACTCACCTGTGGCGCACTTTCCACGCGAGGGAAGAAAGGATGTGCAGGTTCTAACGTTCCAAAGCGCTGTGCAATCATCAAGTGTTGTTCTGGAGACAAAGTCTGCCCGTCGAGAAAGATCACTTGATGGGCAATAAGTGCCTGATACACCTTATCGAGTTCATCAGCACTGCATGTAGAAAGCTCTAGTTCGTGAATACGAGCGCCGATGTGAGGAGTAATGGGTTCTATTTTCAACATACTTTCGCTTATTGGTGATATTGAGTTGCAGGGCGGATCTGGCTACTAGGCTAATCTGACTACTAACAGTAAACCGGGTAAATGCTGATTTTCTTTCTCACTTGAAATAGAAAGTCGTCTCTCCGAAACAAAAAAAGAGCTCCTAAGCTGGAGCTCTTTTCGTTTTTTGATACTTCCTGTATCCATAGACAAGTCCAATCTGTAGTACTTTCACTGAAAGCCAGATCATCGATATCTCCAGTTGTGTATCACCAATAAATCTAGCATACAATCTTCAGACTGTTCTGGGACACAACCGAGATAATCAACTCTAGTGCCAAGCCATCTCGCCGCTTAGCACTTTCGCGCCAAGTTCTAAATCGCCTTCCGTAGCCTCAAATTTCGGGTAGGCTTTCTTCATGTAATCACTGATCTCGACCGATGTTGGATTACTTTTGCTCGCCAACGCTTTTTCAATATCAGCCACATAATCCTTCGTGAAGTGAACTGCATTTATTCCTGTTGGCATTTCACCTAAATAGTGACCCGGAATTACAACCTCTGGCTCTAGTGCTTTCATACGCTCCAACGATTGTGACCACTGGCTACGAATCTCTTTCGATGCAGTATCTGCCATCCATACATGCACACCGCTATACACCGACACGCCACCAAACACCGTTTTTTCAGACGGAACCCATAGGTAAGCTTGGTGTGTATTTATCTCTTTCACTTCGATGGTTTCACCTTCGATGCTTAATGTTGTGTCGTTCATCACCATTGGAACAATCACCTTAGAGGGCGCGTTGCCTTCTAATATAGGCCCCCAGTATTCAAGCTTTGCATCTTTGGTGCGTTTGATATGCGCGACAACGGCTTCACTGGCAACGACTTTAACGTTAGGAAATGCCGAAACTATCGGTTCCAAACCAAAGTAGTAATCTGGGTCGCCGCTGCTGATGTAAATCATCGATAATTTTTTGCCTGTGGCTTTGATTTGCTCCACCAAATTTTGTCCATCAGCCACACTAAATTGCGCATCAAACAGAATCACTTCTTTCTCACCCGAGACCAATACCGAGCTTGCCGGGAATATCGCGTTCTCGCCGGGGTTATAGTGAGTAATGTTCAGTTCTGTCGCTAGCGCAACACTTGATGCCAGCACGGTTCCTAGGCTTATGGTTCCTAAAAGCATGCTTTTTGATAACAGGGTTTTCGATAACGTATTCATGGCTTTATTCCGATATTTGGAGTTGAACACCTGCCAACTCGCTGAATGTCCAAATATCTTATTTGATTGTTTTTAGATGAAATAGACATCAAATTAACTTTAACTGTTGCAGTTTTCGGACATATACTGAGGTCGGTTTAATTCTCTAGGCAATAAAACAATGGATAAACTCGAGGCAATGAATGTCTTTGTCACCATAGTGGAACGTGGCAGTTTAAGCGCTGCGGCAGAGCACCTTGATCTCTCACGAACCAAGGTCACTCGTTATTTGGGTGAGTTAGAAGCATGGATGGACACACGCTTGCTTCACAGAACAACACGAAGCTTGAGTTTAACCAGCGCAGGTAAAGAAACACTTGAGGTCGCCAGAGAACTTTTGGCACTGGAAACATCCCTAGCTGGGATCAGAAACCAAAACCGAGAGCATTTAAAAGGTCAGCTGCGTATTACTGCGAGCTACTCGATTGTCGATAGCTTCTTGATGGAATCAATTAGTCGCTTCATCGCCAAATGGCCAGAGGTTTCTATCGACATTATCTCGACTGATCAGACCGTCAACCTGGTTGAGTCACGCATCGATTTGGCCATTCGCATAACCAACGAACTGACGCCCAATATTGTCGCGAAGCAGATCGGTGAATGCCGCTCCGTGATTTGCGCATCGCCTCAATATCTAAAAGAGAAAGGCACACCCACAGAAGCCCAAGATCTAGCGCACCACAACTGTTTATCGTTCAGTTACTTTGGCAAAACCGCTTGGACGTTCAATGGCCCCAATGGGCTCGAATCGGTTCCGATTAAAGGGAATATCAGTGCAAACACCTCAGAGGTTCTGCTTTCTGCCACACTCAAAGGCAACGGTATCTGTTTACTGCCCTTCCATTCAGTGGAAACCTTGATGCGTGATGGTCTATTAGTGCCACTGCTTTCTGAATGGCAACCTAAAACGCTCGGTGTTCATGCTATTTATGGAACGCGTAAACAAGTCACACCGCTGTTAAGAGCCTTTATCGACCATTTATCTGACGAGATGGAACAATCGACAAGTTGGTAGAAGTACGATGCCATCACTAAGGAGGAAAACTTGCCATTAGTAAAACTGATGCAGAATTAAAATCATTAATTTTACTTAACTGTCAGTTGCTTCTATCGTGACTGCATACATCATCAATTAGCTTATTAACGCAGGGAAACTGACTATGACTGCCATTACCGACCTAGACCTCCTACTGAAATCCATGTCACCAGAATTAATCGACGGTAACTATGTTTTTTGCACTGTCGACGGAGCGCTAGCAGACTATGTTCAGCTCAATCCAATCTCGACTTTTCGTGAAAAAGAAGGTTTAACGCTGGTTCTGGAAGAAGACGTTGCGACCAAAGCTCAGCTAGACTTCGACGCTGTGTTTAGCCTGATCACTTTATCGGTACATTCGAGCCTTGAAGCGGTTGGATTAACGGCGGCGTTTGCGACAAAGCTTGGCTCTTACGGCATTAGCGCTAACGTGGTTGCGGGCTACTATCACGACCACATCTTCGTTCAAAAAGACAAAGCAGAAGCTGCAATGAGTGCGCTGAAAGAGTTTTCAGAAGTAGATTAGTAAAGAATTCGATTACTCACAAATACAAAAAAAGCGACGTAATCTACGTCGCTTTGGCTTATTGCTTAACGTGCACTCACTGATCAGGCATCAGTGAGCGAACCAGTTAAGCAAGCTTAAAAGTCGCCACTTTGTCACTTAAGCCAGCGGCTTGGCTCTTAAGTTCGTTCGACTCAGTTAAGCTGTCCTGTGCGCCCACAACTAAGTGGTCGGTAACATCTTTAATGGTCGTCACGTTCTGGGTAATTTCACCCGTCACATGTGTTTGCTCTTCAGCAGCCGTCGCGATTTGAGTCGCCATATCGCTGATCAAAGCAACTGCAGTATTGATCTCTTCAAGCGCATGCGAAGCTCGATCGGCATCTTCTACTGAATGTATTGCCAACTTAGAACTGCTCTCCATCAGCTCAACCGCCTGAGCTGTCGTGCGTTGCAGGATATCAATCGTTGATTTGATCTCTTCTGTTGAAGAGTGAGTGCGCTGCGAAAGCACACGTACTTCATCAGCAACCACAGCAAAGCCACGACCTTGTTCGCCAGCACGAGCCGCTTCAATCGCAGCATTCAAAGCAAGTAAGTTGGTTTGCTCTGCAATGCCTTGAATCGTTGCGAGTACAGTCGAGATCTCTTGAGCATGCTTGTTAAGTTCGCTAATCACACTACCCGCTTCATTAACTTCATTGGCTAGGTTATTGATTGAACCTTTGGTATCCACAACCAGAGCGTGACCACTGTTAGTGCTTGTCGCTGAATCTTGCGCCGCTTTTGCTGTTTGCTCGGCATGCGATGCTATCTCTTGCGTGGCGCTCGCCATTTCAGTTACGGCCGTCGCGACCATAGTGATTTCTTGCTGCTGATGATTAAGCTCATCCACCGAACGGTTCGCACGCTGAGCACTTTGCTCTGACTGGCTGTTTAGCTGTTCTGACTGCCCACGGATATGGCCAATCAACTGCTGTAAGCTTCCAACAAAGGTATTGAAGTTATGAGCCAACTCGCCCACTTCATCTTGGTTTTCAACATGAATGCGTTGAGTTAAATCACCACTACCATTCGCGATTTGCGCCAGTGCTTGAGAAACGTGGTTCAACGGGCGGAATAGAATCGTACACAACAGGTTAAACAGTATGGTACATACGATCACCACAAGTAGCGTCACCAACACTTGACCAATCACTGCATCAAATAGTGGCGCAACCAGAGAGTCATGGTTAACAACGCTCACAGTAATCAGGCTCGTTCCATCAATCGCACGTGCGTACAGAACATAGTCGCTGCCATTCAACTCGATAGAAGTGTCTTTACCGCTAGTCAGCGCCTTTTGTACGTCCGCAAAATCTAACCCAAGTGAGCTGATATTTTTGTTCAGTAACTTGGTGTCAGGGTGCGTATAAACCGTGCCTTTATTGGTCGCGATGAACATGTAACCTTCACCCGGAAGAATCACTTGCTCTAGGCTATTAAGAATGTCGGTAATTTCAACATCCGCGCCTAACACAACCTGTTGACCATGTAATTGCATGGCAGTACCCAGCGACACAACATTCGCCCCAGTTGCAGCTGCAACCGTTGGATTATCCATGAACACCTTACTAGGGTTTGCTACCGCGTTGGTGTACCAACCCCATAGACGTGGGTCATCATTGCCCGGCGGCAATACCACTCCGTTTGCGTTCTTTTGCGAACCGTCTGGAAACGCCAAGAAGACATTATCAAAAGAGGCTGAATCACGAACCTGTTTTAGGTGAGTCACCAAGCTTTCTTGTTTGGATTCTTTCGAAAGAGAAGTAAGCGCACGCTCTTTGGATAAGATCCAATCCGATACATATTGATTGTAAGAAGCCGATGCGCCTTCTAAACGCTGTTCAACTTCTGTATCCAACCTTTGCAATGAAGCACGAAAAGACAATGCCTCGACCAAGATCCCCCCCAGGATAATGGCCATACTGGCTGAAATCGCCAGTTTATTTTTAAGCGAGAGTTTCTTGAACATAGGAAACCTATAATGTGGAAGTAAAAAACCGTGGCGAACAAATTGGTTGCCAAAGAGGTTTGCAAGCGGGATATATTTTACGCTTTAAAATAAATTAAGAAACCGATGAGGAACTGAAATATTGATATATGTGAGTAAGTGCACGCATCGTAACGCATTGATTTAGAGAATGGTAGACTCTAAATTTTGAATTAATGTGCTAAACATGGTCAGCTGATGAGTGTCTCTGTTTGAGAATAATAACGGCACAGATCGCGCCATGCCGTTAGCTCATTAGGAAGGTATTTAAATGAGTTGAACGTCTGAATAGAAACAGGTTGCGAACTAAATAGTCAAAAGTTGATCAACCAAAGTCCAACGTTAACAGCAATCGTGTTTCGTCAGATGAAGTGACTGGTGAACGGTGAACAAGGCCTCTATTCTCATTGCCACTCCAACGCTCCCCTTTTAATAACGCAACATCACCACTGGCCATTTTCTGGATGTCAGATTCGTCGTTGTACAGGCCTGAAACAGAATCAGGCTTTCCGTTAGCCCCTAGCCCTAGCTTAGAACGGTCGACTAAGTCGTTTGGCAACCATTGAGTCGCAACACCATGATAAGTTGTCACCAAGCGGCAAGGCACTTGATCAAAATGGAAACGTGGGCACATCGCTTTATTCAGAACGGCTAAACGCAATCCGACTTCTTCAAGCTCAAACAAACAACAGAACATATCCACCAGCTCTGCCATGTTTTCTAATAGCGCTTTAGAGGCGGTGCCATCGGTAGCAAATTCCAACTTATCGAAAGCATTATCAGGTGACACGCTAACAGACTTACTAAAGTTTGGATTCAAGGCGATAAATTCACTAATTGCCGTCGTTAAGCCTTCATCAAACTGTCGCTGCCATACCGCTATATTAATATCACTTTGGTAGATTTCCGCTAATACCGTTGGCTGCTCAGAAGCACTCAAGCTTGGCTTGTGATTTGCCTTATCCTTGATACTCACAACGGAACTAATGTTAAGTGGCTGGCTGCTATTGGTAGCCAAAGGCTTGGTTAACACGGCATTCATTACGTCGTCTCCTTGATACATGCTCATCGCTTCCCTTTTACCAACAGAATAATTATTCTTGGCAAGAGTGATTTTTAGTTATGTTATAACATAACTAAAAATAAACAAGTCACTTCGTCGATCATGATTCCAGTAATACAGCGACGCTCTTCTTTTCCTGCGGTAATTTTTCGAATGCTGAACTAAGCTTCTCTCAATCACTCTTTCCAAAAAGTCATTTTAAAAACGTACGACTCAAGAACGTAAACCTGTGAATTCATCAATCTGGTGACAACTTATGAAAAAACTAATCTCTACATTCGGCCTCCTATGCACCGTTATCTCCGCTCAATCTTTCGCGGAGTCGGGCTACACATTAGATCCGAAGTTATCGAACATCACATTCGCGACCATTAAAAAGCAGTTTGTTGTCGAGCCCGCATCCATCAAACCTATGTCTGGAGGACTTACCGAAGAGGGTCAGTTTTCAATAGTATTGGACTTGAAAAGCGTGAGCACCGGAGTCGCTATTCGTGACCAGAGACTGAATGAACTCTACTTTGAATCGATGACTTTTCCTGAAGTGAAGATCTCTGGGAAGGTTGAACCGTCGATGCTATCTGGTGATCCAAAAAGAACAACAGTAGCAGCGGAAGTTACTTTACACGGCGTAACCAAAACGATCGACTTCCCAGTTGTGGTGGTTCCATCCTCAGGGTTTGTCATGGTTAGCTCAGCTTCAACAATCATCGTCAATGGCGCTGATTTTGGGATATCGACAGAGAATCTAAACAAACTTTCAGCGACCGTGGGTGGATTAGCGATTTCCGACCAAATCCCTTTGAGCTTTAACCTACTTTTCGACCAATAATGGGCTTATAACTCTTCCTTTCTGTTCTGCCTCATTTCACATTCATCAATCGTTTAAGAGCGGTGAATGTGAGTGAGAGTACGCGACAACGCAATAAACTGAATTAGGTTTGAATAAACTAAACCAAAATTTCCACTCGATTTCCCCAAGTCGGCCAGATAAACATCCCTCACAAAGTATTAAATTGAGCGTTATATAGGCTCAGAGATGTCGTTGATGTCACATGTCGTTACACAGCATGACGCCTTAAGGCTTTACATCTTGGGCGAGGTAAACAACAATCCCTGAGAATAAATCCATAACATAATGTATTTAGAAATTATGAGTAACACAGAAAACAAAAAATCGAGTCCTCTTTTCGAAGTCGTGTTTAACGTCTTTCTTCCTTCATTCATTTTAATGAAGTTCAGTGGAGATGAGCATCTCGGAACAGGCTTAGCTTTGCTTGTTGCCCTTGCCTTCCCTATTGCTTATGGTGGCATGGAGTTAATCCGCAATAAGAAGTTCAACTTCATCGCTGCGCTCGGCTTTGTAAGCGTGCTATTGACGGGCGGTATTGGTTTCTTTGAGCTAGACACTCGTTGGTTAGCACTAAAAGAAGCATTAATCCCTGGTCTAATTGGTTTGGCGGTTCTTGGCTCAACCTTCACCCGCTACCCGTTTATCCAGAAAGTTATCTTCACACCGGCCCTGTTAAATATCTCTCTTATTGAAGAGCGCCTAAAGCAGTTCGGTAACCAAGCAAAGTTTGATCGTTGTCTAATGACATCCAACTACCTATTCGCGAGTACTTTCGCATTTTCTTCAGCTATGAACTACTTCCTAGCGACTTGGATTGTGACTAGCCCTGCTGGCACCGCTGCCTTTAATGAAGAACTTGGCAAGCTGACACTTTACAGCTACCCAGCAATCGCCATCCCAAGCATGCTGATGATGTTAGGTATTTTCTACTACATTTGGCGTCAAGTTCGCACGATGACATCACTAGAAACAGAACAAATTTTTATTACTAAATAGTTCTGAATTAACAAATCGCTCTGACAGCACAACATGAAGCCCAGCAATTAAGCTGGGCTTCTTTGTTTTTACTCTTTCGTTATCAACGTGATAGATGACAGCTTCGATTTGGATTATGAATCGAACGGGCAACCCTAATGCTCTTTTCTCAAGTAAATTTGGGCAACATGTCTATAAACCAATAATAATCAATGAATTGCATTGATTGAACCGACAGATGCTTTTATAGTCAATTCTGTTGGTTACTTTACAAAGCTCTACCCGCTCACTGACATTATTTCAATTGCTGTTGATAAGATCGCATAAGCTAGGTGCTAAAGGTAGACGCCAGCCGTACTCAATAAGGAATATAGATTATGAACAAATCTCAATTAGTTGAACACATCGCGACTTCTGCAGACATCTCAAAAGACCAAGCAGGAACAGCACTAAATGCGCTAGTTGAAGGTATCTCTACTTCGCTTGCGAACGGTGATGACGTATCGATCCTTGGATTTGGTAGCTTTAAAGTTAACTCTCGAGCTGCTCGCACTGGTCGTAACCCGCGAACCGGAGAAGAGATTCAGATTGCCGCATCAAAGACGCCAGCATTTAAAGCGGGCAAGGCACTAAAAGAAACGTGCAACCTGTAACACAAAAAACACAAGGAAGATTACGATGACGACTAAGGAAAAAGCGAAAACGAGCCGAAGCAAAAAAGCAGGCAAGTCGACTAAAGCGCAAGCCGAAACGCCTAAGACTCGTCAACGCATTGAAGAGCTTCTCGAAGAGCGTGAACTGGCTAAACTGTTAGAACTTTAGTTTATATAAGAACTAAAGTTTAGGTTTAAGCAAGGTGATAGTTTGTTATCGTTCTAATGCCACTGCAGATTTGTAGTGGCATTTTTGATTTAGGAGCAAGCGCCTCTAATAAATAACATTGATACCCCTCCCCACTAAAGCGACAAACACATCTGTCCAAAATCTGAACGCTAAGTAACTGATTGAGTTACATAGCTATACATATCCATACTTACCCAAATCACCTTTTTCACTATCATCATTTTCTTGTTATTGGTGAGATTATTGGAAGGGTTCATGACACGACTATGTTCGAGCAATCCTTCTTCTTTGAGGTGATTATGAATGTCGTTCGCATGGGGATTGAAGCAAATACCCATAAAAATAAGGGTAAGTACAAAGCGATAGTTAAGTTTACTATTCGAGCCCTGTTTTATTATTCAGCTACTCGAAAAATGAGTAATAATTTCAACTCTGAAGAGAGAAAGTTATTATTTATCAAGCAACCCAACTTCCTTTCTAAATTTGTGACTCCCTACTTATGTACTGGCTTTAGCAATAAAGAAAAGATCGATATCTTATCCAAACACTACGACTGGTTTGAAAACACCTTCGCAACAGAAGCTAGACACCAAATCTATAACGAAAGGCTCAATCTTTTAAAACTTGAGATAGATGACAACGTTTATCTGGTTAATCTCAGCTTCGAAAGAAACGCGAGAAAAGAAGGTGAACTGACAATTTCATTGACCAACTCTCAACTCGAAAAAATGTATACCATTTCGTTTACTGTTTTCGACAACAACATCTACATCGGCGGTATACAGGGTGGCGCCAATGACAATGGATTTAGCCGCACATTCACCAAAGCTTTTTACGGTTTAAGACCTAAATCCTTCATGGTAGAAACACTACGACTGCTCGCTATTAACTTGGGTATCGACAATATCTATGCGGTAAAAGAGTCTGGTCATGTCTCGAACTCATTACGCTACGGTAAGAAAAACAAAGACATCAGCCTTAAATACGACAGTCTGTGGGAAGAGCACGATGGACAGGTGCATGATAACTATTTCTATCGTCTCCCGACAAACCCGAACAGGAAAGATCTTGAAGCTCTAAAACGTCAAAAGCGTAAGTTGTATCGCGAGCGTTATGCCTGGCTAGATCTGTATGAACAAGATCTGAAGAACGTAATCAGTCAGCACATCCATGATCCTGTTCATTATGCTCATGACAGTTAATTTGGCTAACCTGTACTCGACTCGCTAACGCGTATTACCTTTACTAGCGTGCTTTAGTCTAATCACAGCCCTTGGACCAAACGCTCAATCCCGAGGTGATAGCTTTAAAATAAATATTAGACAATGCTAATTTACATCTTTATAGTATCTAGGTATTTCGAAAACTACTCAATCGCCGGCGACCAGCCAGTACTGATCATTAAGAAGATACAAGCTCTATGCTCGGCAATTTGTATAGTTAAACTTAGAGACAGTAATAGGTAAACGTATGACTAAAATTGTAATCATCGGTGGCGTAGCTGGAGGTGCTTCAGCTGCTGCACGCGCTCGTCGTCTTAGTGAAGAAGCCGAAATCATAATGTTTGAACGAGGACCATTCGTCTCTTTTGCCAACTGTGGATTGCCATACCACATAGGTGGCGATATCGAGGATAGAAGCAAGCTTCTGTTACAAACACCTGAAAGCTTCTTAGCTCGCTTCAATGTTGACGCACGAGTGATGAACGAAGTTACCTCTATTGATCGCACCAATAAAACCGTTACAGTCAAAAATCTTGTTGATGGTAATCACTACAGCGAGAGTTACGACTTCTTATTACTCAGCCCTGGAGCCGGTGCCGTCGTTCCTCCCATCTCAGGAATCGATAACCCCCTCACCCATTCACTACGCAATATTCCAGATATGGATCGCATCATCGAAACAATCCAAATGAATAAACCTGAGCACGCGACAGTTGTTGGCGGTGGCTTTATCGGCTTGGAAATGATGGAAGCGTTTCATCAGCTTGGGATCAAGACTTCGTTGATTGAGATGGCTGACCAAGTAATGACGCCAGTAGACCGGGAAATGGCCGGCTTTGCCCATGCGGAGATTCGTGACAAAGGCATCGACCTAAAACTCGGCGTCGCGCTTGAGTCTGTGAAATATATACCTAACGAACACATCGCAAGTTTTGATTCAGGCGAGAGCGAGAAGCACCAACACATAGAGGGTGAATTAGAATTAACACTTAATAATGGCGAGTCATTAACTACTGATATCTTAATCATGGCTATCGGTGTGCGTCCTGAGACTAAGTTAGCAAAAGAAGCAGGACTTCAAATTGGCGAACTAGGTGGTATCTACACCAATGAAATGATGCAGACTAGCGATCCTAGCATCTACGCTGTGGGTGATGTGGTCGAAGAAAAAGACTTTGTCACAGGTGCACAAACTCTAGTTCCGCTTGCTGGCCCTGCTAACCGTCAAGGTCGTATGGCTGCCGACAACATGCTCGGACGCAATGAAATCTATCAAGGTACACAGGGCACAGCTATCTGTAAGATTTTTGACCTAGCCGTTGCCTCAACAGGGAAAAACGAAAAACAGTTGAAGCGTGAAGGCGTCGACTATGAAAAAGTCTATGTGCATACCGCAAGCCACGCTAGCTACTATCCTGGCGCTGAGATTGTCTCGTTCAAGATGTTATTCGCCCCTAAGACAGGGAAAATACTAGGTGCGCAAGCCGTCGGTAAAGATGGCGTTGATAAACGCATTGATGTTATGGCAGTAGCTCAACGTGCAGGTATGACCGTTGATCAGCTTCAACACCTTGAATTAACCTATGCACCACCTTACGGGAGTGCCAAAGACGTGATTAACCAAGCCGCATTTGTTGCCAACAATATTATTAAAGGTGACGCGACACCTATTCATTTCGATGAGATTGCAACATTAAGCGACAACCAACTCCTACTCGATGTTCGTAACCCTAGCGAACTAGAAAATGGTGGCTTTATTGAAGGCGCAATCAACATTCCTGTCGACCAACTGCGTCACCGCATGGACGAACTATCAAAAGACAAAGAGATTGTAATCTACTGCCAAGTCGGGTTACGTGGTAACGTAGCTTATCGCCAACTCGTCAACAACGGCTTTAAAGCACGCAACTTAATCGGTGGTTATAGAACACTCATGTATGCAAAAGCTTAAGGATTAATACTTAGTCGCCGGTAATGGTGCGCGGACACTTACGGGCTAGTTGCTGAGAGAAAGTCGCTCATAAATAGATGCGAGTAGTTAATAGTAAACATTGAAAAACCGAGCTTGGCATTTAAGTAAGTGCCAAGCTCTTTTATTATTCGTAGGAGTCAATAAAAGCTTGCAGTGCTCGCTGATCGACAATTTCTAACCCTTGCTCTCCTTTTCTGATGAAACCTTTGTCTAATAGGTCTTTAACCGCTCTTCGATACACTCTGCTCGATGTGCCAAAACGTTCCGCTTCTTGATTCACTTTATCGAAACCGCCTAACACAGTATTTGTCTCGCTTTGAACCAATAAGTCGTAGGCAATGTTGTAGGTAATTGAGTGTAAAAGACGGTTAGTGTAAATACCCATAGAGTCTTGATAATCTTCCGCCAATGCAGAGGCAAAGAAGAACATCATCCCCGGATTTTCAAGTAGTGCTTCTGCTAATCTCTGAATGCAAATAACATCAACTTGCATGTGTTCATCAGCCACTACGTTCCACTGACAAGGGGTCTGCGTGAAAAACTCCATCTCACCGAAGATATGGTAATCACAATTCACTTCGCCCAATTGAAAGCGTCGCCCATTAGCCGCGGAAATACTCATAGAGACTCTTCCTGCGGGCACTACATAAAGATACTGAAGCTGCTCACCTTGACGTAGGATTTCATCATTTTGATTGAAGTAACGAGAGTTAAATTGGTGTTGGTAGATGAGATCTCTAAATTCAGAGCTTTTTTGTTCTAAGTAGTTTTTAAAGCGTCCGCTTGAGTATGGTGCAATCTTCATACTTACTCTCTCATTGCATTACTGCTGTTTATATTCAAACGATTGTAACCACTTAAACCACAGGAGAGAACCCAATAAAAAAGCGACGGTCTCCCGTCGCTTTCGTCTTGCATTTATTCAGGCTCTTATTGAGTAATTAATGCTTCCAGTGCCGCTAATGACGCTAGCCGCTCTCCTTGCATCATTGCCTCAGCCTCATCGACATATTGCCCAACGCCCTCTTTTACATCTTGTTCATACAAGACAACATTGTTCAAGATAGAAGCTACATTAAGCCCTCTCAAGCGTCCAACGGTAAACAACGCGGATGTTTCCATGTCTGCACCTAAAATGCTTTTGCCATTCCAGTACTGACAAAGCGCCTGTTCATCATCGGTATAAAAGCTATCGTGTGAGCGCACTGTTCCTAAATAGTAAGGTGTTGACTGCTGCTGCAAGAACCCATCTAGCTCTTTGAGCAGGGAGAAGCTTGCATAAGCGGGATACGACGGTTTAACGTAAGCCGCAGATCCCCCCTCATCACGAACCGCGCCCTCTGCAATAATTAGCTCACCAAGCCCGATATGTGACTGCATTGCGCCTGCAGACCCTACTCGGACAATATGAGTCACACCACAAAACTTAAGCTCTTCTACCGCAATGATCATTGAAGGTGCACCAATGCCCGTGCTGCAAACCGATATCGCTTTACCTTGATATTGACCAGTGAAGATTCGATATTCACGGTTTTCAGAGACCAGTTCAGCATGTTCAAGCAAGTTAGCGATTCGATTCGCTCTATCTGGCTCACCACAAACAATAACTAACGGAGCAATTTGCGTTTCATCAACGCAGATATGAGGTTGCTTTGCCATCTTCACTCCTAAGAAGCCGTTGCTTGAGTTAACGATTTATCACTGTTTCGTTTAGCTGTGCGTGCCCACTCACGAGTACCGTTTGCCGCAATAAACAGATTGCGTATTGAACAGACATTGCGTACACACCCTGCGTCGCATAAATACCAACGCTGATAATGTTAATCACAATCCACAGTATCCAGTTTTCAACATACTTACGTGTCATAAGAACTTGAGCAACAATAGATAGAATGGTCATCGTGGCATCCCAGAATGGGAACGCATCCGGTTCAAGCACTGGCTCCGCTAAATCCGCACCAAATAGATTCAAGCTATCTACCGCGATGTTTGCTAGCGCAAAAAAGAATGGGTCGATGTACATAGTTAACAAAGCAATAGAAATCACACACGCTACGGCCGTTGCTACTAGTTTATTTTGGCTCAACCAACGAACTTCTAGCGTTTCACCTTGCTCATTAGGACGTGTCCATGCGTACCAACCGTAAATGTTGGCACAGAAGAAGAACAATTGAAGAAGTAGCAGTCCGTATAACTGAATTTGGAAAAAGATAACCGCAAATAAGGTGACATTCAGCAATCCGAACAGGTAGTTAATGGTTTTTTCTTGGCTTGCAAACCAAATACACAACAGACCAAACACGGTGCCGAATGCTTCAATCCAGCTCATCGCGTAGCCACCCCCTATTGGGATATTGACTAAGGTATTATTGATATCAAGTAGGGCGAATAGGTCCATAGGGGTGTCCTTTATTATTTGATTTTTGTAGCACCTATATTATTGCGCCGATAGAAACAAAGAGGAGGACATTTGTCCCCCCTAGAATGCATGCGATCATAAATCAGAATATTAAATCCGGAAAATCAATTTCACGGGAAGATGTCATAGCCCTCCCACAGTCTCGAACTCGAAACTCCAGCACCAGAACAGCCCCCTTCCAAAAACGAAATTTTAGCTTACTGGCTTAACGCCGATATCGCATTGACGGTTACGTTTGAGAAGCGCATGATTTTATTTCGAGCAGAATCGTTGTCTGGCGTGTTAACCGTGTAATCGCCCCAAAACTCGTTCTGTGCAACGTACTCAATTGTATGGCAGGTCACATGAATAAAGTAATTATGTTAGTAATGGGGCTGCTTTTTACCAGTCGATTGTTTGCCAGTATTGTTCCTCATGTTGGTCAACTTGAGCATGATGCGCCTATTCTCCTTCGCTCGGCATTGATTGTAGGGGTTGCGGCTTACGCGGTTTGGAGTGCATTTAAATACTTCAAAAAGATCAAGGCCTCAGATTCAGATCAACTGTAACGGCGAAAGTCCAAAAGCTTTTGAATAAGCCTCTAATTTCGATTACTGATCTGCGAAATAATCGACCAAGATTTTACGCCACTTTCGTGACTCACGAATCTTCAACAGGGCGCGGTTAATCTCTTCTTCGTACACGTTATTTTCAGTGATTATGAAACCGTAGTTGGACTTTTATAACTGATAAAACAACACCGCTATACCAAGCTTAAGTTTGATAGCTAGAAACTGACATAAACTGACTTTGTGCCGACGAACATAACTTTCCGCACTGAGTAATTTGGCTTTCTAGGAAGTAGATATTACGTCTACTTTTCACCCACTGGGCACGAACTTCCAGTTCTTGACCAATCAAAATCGGATGATGAAAACGAGAGGTTAAACTCACCGTCATCGCCTTGATATCATTCTGAAATAGACAATGCAACATCGCGCTGTCATGCAGTGTAGTGACAATGCCACCTTGCATGATGCCATCGTAGCCCTCAGTTTTATCTGTTGGTACAATCTTGGCTCTGGTTTTATATTTAGCTACTGCCTCATGCTTAGTTAAAGTGTCATGCTCGCCAATAGCTTCAAAACAAATGGCGCTGTCGTTGAAAAAACCTTGGCTGCACACTTGGCAACGCCGATGATTGTGTGGAATGAAAACCTTCATACTTACCTTTACCCATAGATTGCTAGAGATTGATATGGCTCGACCAAAAAAACATCGCCAGTTGTGTACCCGTACGGCTTACTCTTGTTTTAAGCCCAATGGTGTTCCTATGGACGAGCTTCATAAAGAAGAATTGCTATTGGAAGAGCTCGAAGCCTTGCGCTTGGCTGATCAAGAAGGCCTGAGCCAGCTTGAAGCCGCTGAACAAATGCAGGTGTCTCGCCAAACGTTCGGCAACATTATCAAGCGTGCACGAGCTAAAGTCGCCAAGTGCATCGTCAATGGTCACGCGTTGGTGATTCAAAGTAGTTAATTAACGTGTTAGCCAGAAGTTATTTAACTCAGTGAGCGAGAACTCTGATGCTTACTTCGATACTTAGCTTGATGGCTCAGTAATCTGATACAGCTTTTTGCTTTGCCCTTCACACACATCCTTGCAATTGCATTCACGCTCAATATCTAACTGCGCCAATCCTCCACAGCTGCCTTTGATTGGCTTGCGCGAAAAAATCACGCCTATCGCCATCAATGTAACGACTCCGACAAACCCCAATAGCGTCAACAAAAAGGTCATTGTCGGAACCCTCGAATAGCACCTAGCTGATTAGGCTGTACCATTAGAATCGAAGCTTGTTTTTTGTGCCCGTTTTCGCCGCACGTTTTATTGCCACACCCACTATTTCTCGGCTCGCGACCATAATCGAGATCGGTCACTTCCCGTAGATTGTCGAAATCCAAAGCCCCGATTTCTGCCTTACCTGTCGATGCCAAGACTCGAATATCGTTATTGAACAAGTGCGCCAGCATCTTCTTACCAATATAACGAACCACCACAGATTTCACATCGTAAGAACGGAGAACCGAAATCCATTGCTTCTTTTTATTGCAAGAGGTGTCGGAGTCAATCAAAGGAACAATCTGTTTTATCTGTCGTTGTTCATCGACAATCGCGATCTGTGGGGAACGAGCAAAGTGGTTGCCAACATGAAGGTCGCGACAAGGTACTGCGTATAACATAGTAACTTCCTGTTATTGATGATCAGGAGTTCAGCATACGCCCCATTATTAGCATATGCCAATAACTATCATGTGAAAAATAAGATTTACTGGATCGATAACTAAGATCACAAGCACCCAAACTTACCGTCATCTTCAGCCTATCTCAGTTACCTTTCAAATAACCATATATACTAGGGGGTAGTATTTTTACTGGGGGTATTTTTTGCGTTGTTAATGCCTGTTATCAAGAGCCAAGCTCAAACCCATTACAAAAAGGCCTCGCACAACCGAGAGCTTAATCGACTATTCAACGTCACACACTAGTCTGAATAATGTCGAATTAGGGACCAATCAAAGATGTTTATAGGAAAAATAGGTTGGATTGAAAATCAAGAATTGCAGTCGGCTTCAATGTAAACAAGCTTATATTTGAAGTGAACAACGCATCGGGTTGTTATAATATAACATCACACTAAATTACCATCATTTCTCATGAAACAGCCATTTATTCTAATCGATGTCATCAATCGCCTCTCCACACGCTATGTAAGCCGTTTCTCGACATGCTTTCGCTCTCTCAAGGGCTTGACTGTTGGCCTAGCATTATTGTGTTTTGCGCCAAATCTATATGCCCACCCTCACTCTTGGATAGAGATGAAAACTCATATTGAGGGAGAGAATGGCATGATCACCGGTCTCTCTATGGAGTGGTCTTTTGATGCAATGACCTCGATGTACATGTTGGATGGAGAAGACGTCTCTGCCGATACAGAAACTGAAACATTCAAAAAGCTCGCTGCGTCTGTAATCGAAAACATGATGTACGAGCACTACTTCACGTACTTTTATGATGGTGAAGAGCCCATCAAATATCAGGTGGTTGAGAACGCAAAGTTTGAGCGTGATAAAGCCAAGATGGTTCTAACATTTGACCTACCACTTTCTAAACCTAAGCCTGTGACACGAAACTCGCTTCGCGTATTGATTTTTGACCCTAGTTACTTTGTCGACATGTCGTGGCTATCCAACAGCGACGTGACATTGTCACCTGAACTAGCAAGACAATGCCATTTAGAATTAATCGAGCCTAACCCGACGCCAGAGCAAATGAGTTATGCAATGTCTTTACCTGTCGATGCAGATCCAGATAACACGCTAGGCCAACTGTTTACACAATCGGTTGAGCTTCATTGTGCGGCGGTTCCCGCTTCTTAGTCGCAGTGATTCGTTTCAGCCTTTAAGTCAGCGTCTAGCTGATTAAGCATGGCAACTAATTAACAGAAAGATTTCAGATATAGGTTCTTGTTAAATGAAGAAAAATCAATCCAAAATCAATCACTACCTCATTGGTGCTGGCGCGTTCGTGCTTATTGCTATTGGTGCGTATCAACTGTGGTCCATGTGGCCATCATTAGTTATCTCTAGCATTCAATGGCAAAGAGAAGTCAATTCAGAACTTGCAGACCTGCTCTATGAAGCTAAATCCAACCCTTGGGGCGCAGGCAGTTACCTTATCGGGTTCAGCTTTATCTATGGCATGCTTCATTCTTTGGGGCCTGGGCACGGCAAAGTTATCGTGTCGACTTACTTAGCGACTCACCCAACCAAAGCCAAGGCGAGTTTAGTGCTTACGGTCGTCTCCGCTTTTTTACAAGCATTGGTCGCAATCTTACTAGTAAGCGTGTTGCTGTGGGGCTTTAGTGCTTCCATGCGAGTAGTGAATGACAAAGCGAATATGTTTGTTTCATTAAGCTTTGCCTTAGTCGCGGTCGTCGGCGCGCTTATATGTTGGAAGGCTTTGAAAAACATCTACACCGCTATGCGTAAGCCTAAGCTGAAAGTGAAAGCCATCACTACACTCGCAACAGACACAGCTGCGACAATTTCAGCGCGTTCGCCAATGGAACTTCGTTCATCAATATCAGCCCCTTCTCCGATAATCGACGCTACTAGCACAATGCAAGCCGCAGCTAACACTCATGCAGATCATTCTCATGCCGACTGTGGGTGCGGCCACCAGCATGTTGCCGATGCAGACGCAATTAACAAAGCCTCAACGCTCCGAGAATATGCTGGAATTATAGTGACGATTGGCGTAAGACCGTGCACCGGAGCCATCATGGTACTGCTTTTCGCAAACATGGTTGGCCTATATTGGATGGGCGTATTGAGCGCCTTTGCGATGGCCGTAGGGACAGCATTAACAACCTCATTAATCGCAATGATGACGCTAACAGGCAAACACTTAGTGAAGCGCTACTTGGCAGCAGGCAACAAGAACAGCAATGCCTCATTGAAAGCCGCAGGTCATTATTTACAACTCTTTGGTGGGGTTTTGCTTGTCTTAATTGGCTTGTTGCTAATGAGTGGACAAGACAGCGGTATGTCGCCTGTTTTCACTATGTAGCGAACGATGTAATAACAAACCTCAGTTTATTGCGACCTTTACCATTTTTACTAAAAAACACTAGCCCTTATCTCTCAAATCTGAATTAACAGCCACATAATTTCTACTAACCTAACTTTGCACAGCCAGTTAGGTTAGTAGTCAGCCATTCAGAACAGCGCGCTCTATGTAGTTCTGTAACAAACCTACATCCAACTTTGATTTTCCTATTCTTAGCTACTCTTTCATAAACTAACTTAGATTGTTCTAACAATATTAGAGCACTATCCCCCTCCTTTTGAAAATAAGGACATAACTTCCGCAATCCAGAAACTACGATCGCACTCTTCCTATTTTGAAAAAAAATAGAGCAGCAGTTTTATCAATTGAGTAACAAGCCGAAATTATACCCAATAAATTTCACATCAAACTCCAAGCCTTTACCTTACAACTACAGATAGAGCTTTCTTCAACCAAATTCTTGGATAACCTATACTCAAAGGTAAACAAATGAAACTATACATTCCGAGCGCCACGCTCAGTGTTTTGTTACTTTCTCCGAGTTTCGCGAGTGCCGAAGATATACCTGATTCACACGAATTGCGTAATTTCTCGATGCGTTCACAAAGCTCTGGGATAGCCCCACCGCAAGAAGTACTCGGCGTTTATGTTGTCAATTCTGGTCCTGGTCTGGATACCGGTTGTACCTATGCTTCTGGCGGACCTCTACTTATCTCTTTACCTGTTCCTATGGTTGTCAGCCCCAACGTTTTACAAAGTGACGGGAGAATTGCCCCAAGTAAACTGGGCGATATGCAGCAAAAAGGCGTTCTCGGTTCTAACGCAAGGATTAGCATGCCGGTCTTCGACATAGACTCCAATGCCAACGTCAGTAATATTGCTCCAGAAATAGATGTCGTATCTTTTAACGGAAAATCTTTAGGTACGCTGCAAGGCTCTGATAACCGCTGGACGGATACTAACCTTCAAGTCGATATCAGTGATATCAAGTTCGGCCAAAACAATGAGATTCGCGTCGATATTGATACTGGCAATACGGGAGACAACTGGTGTATGTCTGTCGATTGGGTCTCAATCGAGTTTGATGTTGCCATTCCTGTGATTCTTGCTCATGGCATTGCTGCACAATCAGACACTTGGGATGATGATACGGCTCCAGGCGTGCTTTCTACACTTGATGACTATGGCATTCGTTATACTCGTTTCTCTGCTGACAAAAATGGAACCACAGCGACTAACGCTAATATCTTGAACAACAAAATTCAGGGTTTTCTCGATGAGTTGAAATCCGACAAAGTTCACGTCATTGCACACAGTAAAGGCGGGCTAGATACCCAAAACCTCAAAGCACTTAGCCCTTCCTTTGAGATAACCTCCCTTTCTACTTTCTCCACACCTCACCTTGGTAGCGTCGCAGCAGATTTGTCGGTGATAAAAATGGACCACTACGCCGATATCTACAGTAACGTCAGTACCGATCCAAATAATTACGCTGGCAAGTACATGCAACTCCCAAATATTCCGTTTGCGGGTCCTAAAATGCCTGGTATCCGTGATCTAACAACGGATACAGCATCAAACGCGATCCAAATGCGTACTCGCGGCAATATTGCAAATACATTTTCTATTGGGGCAAATGCCGATCTCAACCAAGACGGTGTTATTGAGAAAGATCCTGATATCGTTGGCCTATTCCCGTGGGGATCGCGTTGGGCAGGCGTTACCGCTTGGCAGGCGCTAAGAAGCTTTAGTTCTGCGGCCTACCTCGATACTCAAACTCAATCGGTCACAATGCCAAGTGTGCATGGACCACAAGCTCATCCAATCACCATAGTCAGTTACCAAGCCATTCAAACAGTACCGCAAGAAAATGATGTTGTTGTGACCTTGGCAAGCGCTAACCCAAGTTATACCAATGCATTGGGTAACGTATTGGCTAACCACTCAACAATGAAAACGGGACAAAACGTTGAACGTTTTCTACAACAAATTATTTCAATGCGCTAAGGAGTGGCCACAATGAAATTCATCAAGCAATTAGTGATGGTGTTCAGTCTTTTCTGTACCTTCATCACACCGGCTATTGCCAGTAATGCAATACCCGTTGGGATGAGTACAAGCACGACACTATCTCAACCAGTGACTAGTAACGATAACGAAGTCACAATGCTATTTACCATCGACAAAGCGGAAGCCCTAAAAGCAGAAATCATCGTGCCGTTGGATGATGCAACCGTATATTTAGTCAAGCCTAACGGGCAAGTCGCAACATCATCCAATGATGTGCAAGCGAACATACTTTCAGGTGACACACAAAGTCCGCCGCTACCGGGCAGCTATTTATTTTTGCCTGAAGTAACTAACCCTGAACCTGGCGAATGGAAGATCGTCGTTGATTTTCCAAACCCAAGTTACAACACAGTAATTATTGCTCAGGTTGCGATCCAATCCCCTATTGCGTTTGGCATGGCGATAGCTGCAAACCAATTTGTGGTCGGTGAACCAGTTCCCGTTTCTGCATTGCTGACAAACAAAGGGAATCCAATCACAGGTGCCCAAACCAGCGCAGTGATCATTGATGAAGCTGGAATAAAAACACGCCTGACGCTTAAAGATGAGGGTGTCAATTTCGATGCTATTGCTAAAGATGGTGTCTACAGCAATATTTTCGTTCCACCCGCTGAAGGGGATTATCTAATTGAAGGCATAACGTCTTTTGAAGAATATGGAACAACTATCACTCGCCAGACAAGTAAAAAAATCCACGTACTACCCTCTGACATTGAATTTGTCAACCTCTCACTCGCTCCACTGTTTTCCTCTGAAGGCTGTGTTATTGCCTTAGAGCAGCGCTTGGAACTTGATGTTAAATCCGCGGGGGATTTTGCCATTCATGGTTACCTCACCGATGGAATTGACGAGCTGAACACAAGCAAACGTCTGCAACTCAAACCTGCGAAGCAAATCGTCACTCTACAGTACTCAACTGAAGATATTTTTGGCGCGTTTGATTCAGCGTCTACTTTGACCTCCAACCCGACGATCATCTACGCAATCACTCAAGATGACATACGAATTTCAGCCCCTCGAATTCAGTTTGAAGAATTTATTGATTTAGCATCTTTTGAGCGTTGCCGCGAACCGATTGAAGTCACGGGGAGTTTAGTCACCACACCGACTATGTCGCAAGATGGAACCTACATTGATTCGCTGAGTTTTGAGTTTCCTATCCATGTTACGCGCAGTGGAACTTACACAGGTTCGGTAAATATCGTTGGTGCAGCCGGAGAGTATTTAGAGCTAGTGAGTTTCCAAGAACCGCTTGAGGCTGGCGAAAACACCATCAAGTTTACCGTTCCTGGTGACACGTTTAAGCAAGCCGATGGTCCTTATGAACTGAACGCACTGCTAATCTACAGTGGCGTTGACTCCTATCGACAAGGAGTTCTCGGTCAAACTCCACCATACCAAGCCTCTGATTTCAGTCCGCCAGTGAATGTGACCCTCCCCTCTAACCTATTCGGTTTGGAAAGAGAAAACTGGCAAGCAACCCCGGCAACACATGTCACGCAACATCGTGTCGGTGGTTACTTAAGAGCGGGGGCTTCAATCCCATACGACTACGAAACACTAGCGAGTTTTGACTTAAGTGAGGTTCGAGGGAAAATTAAACAGGCAACGCTTATTGTTGATTTCGGAGATTCAACTCTTCAATTTCCATTCAACAATGTAACTGCGCATATCGTTAATCAAACTTGGTCTCCAAACACACTGGATTACGACACGTTCTGTGAGTCTTTTACAATATGTGCAGCATGGAGTAATCCACTCACTACATTCAACAACGTAGAAGCCGGTCAAACGCTTAGGTTTACCAACTCTAAACTATTAGAAGCATTAAATGAGAAGAGAGTGTCTGGGTTGAACAAACTAGATATTGCTCTTACCTCTTCTCCCTATGAAAGAAGTTTCTTCATTAACGTTAAGCAGGTGTCATTATTCATCGAGTACTGATCCTAAAACTGAAATAGAATAAGGCCATGCCCAAGGTATCGCTTTGGGCATGGCCTCTCAGAGTGAACAGTGATGAACTTTGCAAGCTTCATATGTTTATTCTGTTAGAGCAGACTATGCCAGCCCCTCAACAGTAGTGATAAAGCACGCTAATCACTATAGACTCCATCAACCAACAAAATGAGATCGAAGTTTTATCCAAAAATGCCAGTAGTCCCAACAACCGGGTGACTCCACAGGTCTATCCATCCCATCACCAATTTTTTAGGTGACTTTAAAGATGCCCCTACACTAGTCTGATAGCTAAAGTTAGAATAGACCCGTTAAGTATCATCGATTTACAAAACAGAGCCAAAATATCTAAATAAAAACAGTGAGAAGCGATACAATAATCAAGTTGCAAAATTGCAGCGTGGGACACCTGCCCACTGACAGCCCATTCACAGAGAACCATAAAGTAGCCTCACATGTCTAAAGAACCCGGTTTCACTACAGAATACAAACTCGACAAGACGTTTTTCGCGGAGTGTTATGATCAAACTAGCCTTCCGACTCAATTTCCAAAAGCCTACTTAAAAGGAATACTGTTTCTTATTTTTGGTGTGGTTCTGCTGGAGTTTGAACTATTACCTAACGGCTATGTTGGCTGGTTCTTTATTGTTTTGAGTGTGATTGAAGCATTCAGTGTGTACTGCAAAAGAACCTGGTGGTTATGGCGACAAAAAATCAGCTCAGGCGCAGGCAGCAAAATTGTCTTTCAAGGTGACGCTAACGGAGTAAGTTACAAAAACCACAAAGCGACCAACACCATCGCGTGGAGTGACATCGACCAACTTGAGCAGACCGATCTTGGTTTTATCCTGCATATCGGTAAACAGCGCCAATATGTGAGTAAATCTTGTTTAAACGATGAAGCTATTGCCTTCATGATTGAACACCACGCCGCATCAAAAGCGAAATAACACCAATAAATGCCTGCTGACTTAGCAGGCATTTTTCTATCACTTTTAATTCTACGTATCGAATTACCGGACAATAACAATGAATACCGTGTACCAAATCAGTGATTGCCACCTTTCCGATGAATCCAGCTATGAGAACCTGCGCAGAGCACTGGAATACGTCAACAAAGACACGGCATGCAAGACCATCTTTCTGACTGGTGATATTTGTTGTAACCCAAAGTCTGGCGACTACGTTCGATTAGAGGCATTCATTAGGCAACACATTAGCGACCAATCCATTTACGTGATTGCGGGTAATCATGATGACTCTCGCTTAATGCGCACAGAGCTAAAAGGCTCGACGATTTATGTCACCGACAAAGCCACCATCGGTGAACGAGAGTTTGTGTTCCTAGACTCAAGCTTCAAGCCGCTAGACAGCCGCCACCCACTTGGTTCAGGGCGTATTGATAACCGCGGCATGGCTCAGCTAAAACAACAATTGAGAAAGGCCAATGATCCTATCGTGGTTGTTCACCACCCTGTCATTCCAGTCGGTGCAGATTGGATGAAAGCGATCCGCCTAGAGAACGATACTGATGTGATGAAAGTGCTTCGAAAATATCGCGTTCGTGACGTGTTCTGCGGTCATGGCCATGATGAAATAACAGCGACACAGCAAGGCATAACTCAATATATGGCCCCGTAGACAGCCTATGGCTTTGACCACTCGATCAATGAATACAATCGCAGCGAGAAGATAGGATTAAGTCGAATCTCGTTCTGTACTGATTCCATCAACTACCAAGCTGTCTATTTTTGAACCCTATCTTACTGTCTTAAACCTCATAGATTAGCTTTCAAATAAACCAAACTATATAGAGCTATGCCAATAGAAGAGGCTTGCGGCGATTCAATTTATCAATCTGTGATTGAAGCCCACAACCCAACTTCCACAACGGGTCAACGTTCAGTAGAAGAAATTACCTGGTTAGCACTGATGACTGTAAAACAAATGCACGATTTAGTTCGGCGCAATCTCGAAAACGAAGAGCTCGAAAACTAAAAGTTTGAAAAAGAATTATCTAGAAAACAGAAAGCTTGAAAGCTGAATACGTAGGATTATCGCCCCACTCTCACAAGTGACCAGAGCCTTGCAAACGTTATTACCCTAAGGTTTGCTAGCAAGGTCTTTGTGATTGATAATAAAAGCAATATAGGCGCAAGTTAGCGCTTTTTTATCACCTAGGTTTATATTGAGGCTATATGGAAATCAAAGTACTAAAAAGCTTTGTGGCTGTCGCGACACATTGCAGTTTTTCAAAAGCTGCAAAAGAGTTAAATACCGTTCAACCTGCCATTAGCCGCCATATCACAAGCCTTGAACACGAACTTGGAGTGAGCCTATTTTTCCGTACATCTCGCGAAGTCGTCATTAGCGCCGCAGGGCAGCACTTACTTAAAGATGCGATTAGACTCATCGAACAAACGGAACAAGCAAAACAGTCCGCGATTCGAGCTTCTTCTGGTTGTATTGGTACTTTAACTATTGGTTATCTTGGAGGCGCAACTCTGAGCTTTTTGCCTCGTTTAGTTCGACAGTATATTGCTGAAAACCCCAATATTGATGTTGATCTTGTTGAGATGACGGCTTCTGAACAGATCGAAGCTCTGGACAAACGAGAGATCGATATTAGCTTCTCTCGCCCACTGCCGAACCTGCTTGTTGATGATTACACCTCGGTGACGATTTATACAGATAAGCTTGTTGCTGTTTTGCCCGTCACCCACGAGTTGGCTAAATACTCCACCATTCAAATGAAACAACTGCAGCAAGACCCTTTCATCTTATTTGAACGTGAACAAGCGGTAGGATTATTTGACTCCATCATTACTCAATGTGACCTATCTGGATTCTCTCCAAATATAAAAAAACAACCCAACAACATGCAAACCGTGTTAACCCAAGTCTCTTCTGGCTTAGGTGTATCTATCGCACCGTATGCAATTCGTGATTTACGCAGTGAGGGATGTGTATTTGTTAATCTTGAATCTGTGGACGTACAAATGCCATTAGTGATGACACACCATTCGCATACTCTATCCCCTACAGCCAGTGTCTTTGTTGCTGTCGTACAGAGTGAAATTGAGGCGATTCAACAAAACATGGCTTAGAAAGTTATCTATACCATATTCGTATAGAATTTAAATCAAATGGTTATTTTTGTTATTCAATCGCTAACCTTAGACTTAGCTCATCGAAATCATTCATTAAAACGATGAACCAAAGTTAAGGTGTCACCATGTCAAAATTGACCACAGAAGTGTTGAGCACAGGACGTTTATTACTGATGTCGAGCGCAGTCTCGGCAACTGCTGCAAACCTTTATTATAACCAACCCATCTTACCTAAGATCGGCGCAGAGCTAGGGTTAACAAGCGAACAGCTAGGCGCAGTGCCAGCTGCCGGTCAGATTGGTTATGCCGTGGCATTGCTATTCTTATCGCCCTTAGGAGACACGTTACCCCGCAGACGCCTAATAGCGATCTTGTCTGTCATGTTGGTGTTGTCATCTTTTGTCGCGTTTACTGCATCTAGCTTAGTGGCTCTGGTTGTTGCGTGTTTTGCGATTGGTTTGAGTGCCAACATCACTCAGCAGCTGATTCCATTTGCAGCGTCACTAAGTACTCCAGAAACGAAAGGAAAAGTCATTGGCACATTAATGACAGGCCTAACTGTGGGCATCTTGCTTTCGCGTACACTCAGTGGGTTCATCGGTGAGCAGTTTGGGTGGCGCGCGGTATTTATGATGTCAGCAATTATTGCGATGGTCTTTGGTGTGTTGCTGTATGCCTTTTTACCGACGAACACGCCGACAACGAAAATACCTTACCTTAAACTGGTTGCGAGCATGGCCACGTTAATCAAGCAGCATGCGACACTGCGTACTTCCGCTTTAACTGGCGCGCTTTGGTTTGCTTCGTTCAATGCGCTGTGGGCGACGTTAGCTCTGCATGTCAGTGAATCTCCGTTTAACTACAATGCACAACAGGCAGGAATGTTTGGTGTTATTGCTCTTGCTGGAGTCATTGGAGCAAAAGTTTCAGGGTCACTGGTGAGCAAGTTTGGCTCTCGAAACATGATCAGTATGGCGTTAGTTATTATTACTGCTGGTTTTATTATATCGGGGCTTTTCGCTGACACATTGGCTGGATTGATCGTCGGTATCATTCTCATCGACCTTGGGGTATTTAGCGCTCAAGTATCGAACCAAGTACGCGTATTCTCAATTGACCCACAAGCTCAAAGTCGTATCAACGGAATCTATATGCTTGGCTACTATCTCGGTGGTGCGTTTGGTTCATTTGTGGGAATTCAGGTATTTGAACGTGCGGGTTGGATTGGTGTTGTGGGCTTTAGTATTGCAGTCGTGATATTGAGTTTTATCGTTAACCGTTCAAATAAGCAATAAGTCACCTCGTCTTAATTCTTGAACTTACCAATATGCACAACGGATATTCACTCTGTAATTGATAGCAAATTACCACCCAGTGATTTGCTATCGTTCTAGATCTAATAAGGCAGTAATAACTCTACTCTCTCAAGTTTTGAATATCATGATTCTCAAACAAGCTTTCCCGCCTAGAGCGCTGTTATGCCTTTGCGAGATGATCTTGGTCTATTCTTATCATTTAAACGACTGAGTTCCGAGGCTTTGAGTATGAACAAACTGTTTTTAATCTTATTGGTTTTTCTTTTGTCCGGATGCGGAACAAGTGATAGTGCTTTGATTGAGAGTGGTCACAACACCTCTTAGATACAAGGTTTTCATGACGGTAGGCATAGCGGCATGCAAGAAAGCGGCAATAGCTTCGAAAACTACATAAAAGATGGAAAGCGTTTTGAATCAGACAGTGACTACAAGCAAGGCTGGATCGCGGGTGAGTCTGAGGGGAAAAAGCTACAAGCAGAAGCAACAGCGATCGGTAAAGGTGCCGCTGCTAGTTATCCTCAAAAATCGACAACGACGGATTTAGATGAAGTAGCAAAAGACACCTTAAAAGGCGTCGATACATCGGGCTTAGAGAATTTAAAATAAAGGTATAACAAAGCTAAGGTTAGGCTCCTGAATAACTCGCACCTTGCCCTACGCTTACAAATGCACCTGAGCAAAAATTGATGTGCATCAGCATATAGTTTAATAATGATTAACTACTAAACATTCATAATACAAATTGCGCAATACTGAATTGAGAGAGTTCATTTTTACGTTGTTGGTGATTTCATGGATGTACACACCTTAGCTATATATACCTCTTTGTTAGCAGCTACGGTTGCGAGTGCTATGTTGTTAACGCATAAATATATACTCGCAGGCACCACGTTAGGGGTAAATTATATTGCTTATGCTGCTTTGCTGTTAGGAGCCAGTGTTACCCCACTTTCGTTCGGCGTTACTCAATCTTCAGAATCCATCGTTTTTCTTTCCAATGGTGCATACGCAACGGCTTTTGGTTTGTTACTCGTCGGCATAACCGTGTTACGAGGAGCAAGTCGATCTTTTCTCGTAATATCAATCATCATTAGCTCCCTTGGCATTAGCTTCTTCCTTTATAGCGCCCTAATTGCGCCTTCTGTTACTTCTAGGATCGAGGCTCGAAGTATTCTCGTTGTGACGATATGTATCTTAGCCCTCTGTGCAAACTATTCAGGGGAAAAGCACGATAACAGAGAAGCAAAGTGTCTGTTGAATCTGACCCTGTTTATCAACATTCTCTATATGGCAATTAGGGGCGTACTTGCTCATACCAAAGGAACGAATTCGAACTATTACCTGATATCAGATATTCATAAATTGTCTTTCGTTATCATGACAATCACAATTGTTAGCCTCGCATTTTCAGTGTTTTGGATCTTAACTGATCGTTTGTTGAAGCAGACCTATCGTTCATCGATCACTGATGAACAAACCGGCCTTTATAACCGTAGAGGCCTAGCAGAACTGATACCCAAGCTTGTTCAACCAGGCCGAGAGAGTGACATTTCTGTACTGATTGCCGACCTAGATCACTTCAAAAAAATTAATGATACCTATGGTCATGACAAGGGAGATGATGTGATTAAGCACTTTGGTCAAATTCTTGAAGATACATGCCGCACAAGCGATTTCTGTTTTCGCTATGGTGGAGAAGAGTTTGTTGTCATGTTACCTAGAGCGAATAAAGTTCAAGCAATGCAGATAGCTGAAAGAATAAGAAACCACGCAAAACACAACTCCAATCAAGAGCTCTCTTCTGGCACGTATACTGTCAGCATTGGAGTGACTCAAGCCCTCATAAACGATGACTGGAATTCATTAATTAAAAGAGCGGATAACGCCCTCTACGACGCAAAATCTCAAGGGCGCGATTGCATTGTTGAGCGTTAAGCCGAGTTGTAAAACAGTGTAAATATTCTTCCATCACAAAACATGTTGGCTAAGATTCAAGAGGTTAAACACACACAACCAGTAAGGTTAGCAAGGATGCGCTTTTTCGG
Organism: Vibrio sp. 10N.222.55.C6; assembly: GCF_041473395.1. Lineage (NCBI taxonomy): Bacteria > Pseudomonadati > Pseudomonadota > Gammaproteobacteria > Vibrionales > Vibrionaceae > Vibrio > Vibrio sp. 10N.222.55.C6. The sequence continues at coordinate 17,726 of NZ_JBFRSD010000020.1, read as the reverse complement.
TTTGTTTTAGCGATAGCATTATTGGCGTAACTCCCTTAAAGCGACTCTAGAACTTCCCGCCATTTACCCATTCTGCTTTTGGTGGCACGGGCTCTTGGTTTACCCATATCTCTTTAATTTGACCTCCCTCAACTCGGAATAGATCAAAACGCGCAACCTCGAGACCATTATCAATAACTCGGCTGTAAGCTGCTACGAAGTTACCTTGACCGACAATCTTGAACACTTGGTCATAGCCACCAATATAGCTATCTAAAGGGCTCACATCTGAGGCTTGATAAACGGCTAGCTCTTCGTGCTGGAGATACTTTGATAGCTTGTCTTTCTGCCCTAGTACCATGACATCACATAAAAAATCACGGATAAGGTTCTTATTCTCCTCTGTTTTATCTAAGTCAGTATGATTGATTGGCCCTTGCAGTCGACCTTCCCCTTCCGTCGGTTGAGCTTCGAAGGCAGAAATCACATCCCAATGTTCAATAATTTTATCGTCATTATCGGTATCGAATAGATCCGTAGTCACCCACTTATATTCGCCATTATTAATATCTTGGAATGCTTGAACAAACACGAATTGGCCATCGACGATTGAACGTATGATCTTTATGTCTCTAACAGGGCAGCGTTTTAAGAACGGTTCGAAGAACTCAACAAAACCATCAATACCGTTGCGAACCCCAGTGCTATGTTGAGTATAACGTTGACCGGTGTACTTCGTTACCGCCTCTAATGCATGACCATCTCGGATACCTTCCATATACAGATTAGTCGCATTCGCTAGCTTATTGCTCATAGATAGTTTCTCCAAACTTAATAGTGCCAAAGTACGTTATTTGGCTCGTACACTGAAACTCAGAACTAGATTGTCTCAGGTGTCCTTTTAACTGTCGGATTGTTGAATAGGCTCTTCGCGTCGCTATTCAAAACCAAGTTAAGCTCGATATACGTCTACAGCATATCGAGCCTTTACAACCTAATTGGTCACTGTGGTTACTGTTTGGCGTGATAAGCTTTAGATACTGCGTAGCTATCCTCAAACCAGTTCCAACTCTTCACTTTGCCATCTTCAACCTGAACTCGAACCGCCCAGCTGAATTTACCCGTGTCTACACCAGATTCATTCGCAATGGCACTCATGCTGCCCATGAATACTGCTTGGTCGCCGTTTACAAAACTATAGTCTGTTGACCAGCTTGTGACTTTCAAACCTGCGCCAAATAGAGGAAAGAAAGTGTTGAGCACTTTTTCTTTTGACTCCCAGTTACCGATCCAAGGGATGTCGGCGTCACCTTCGTTGTGCCAGACAAAATCATCGGCCATTAATGACTCGAGTTTTGCCATATCACCTGAGCCTGCCGCCCATAAGAATGCTTGAGCCGTTTCTAGTGTCTTTGCTGAATCGACTGCTTTTGTTTCATCTGCAAGGGCTGGAGTGAATTGAAAGAAAGCCAGAAGACTCGCTAGACCGATAAGTAGATTTTTCTTTAACATTTTCTTTCTCCTGATTGTCAATTTTGAAGCTCAATGCGTGGGAGATTAAAAGTGCCATCAGTGCATGCTTTGAACTTCAGTTCTGTTTGTTGCCTTGTTGAGATAACTATAGCTGTGCTAAATTTTTGGTAAACTCACTAATTGAACACGTTGGATATGCGCAAATGCACAACATAAGATGGGATGACCTGCAATATGTTCTAACAGTGGCGAATGAAGGATCCCTGTCGGCCGCGGCAAGAGCACTTGGTGTAAACCACAGCACCGTTTTACGTCGTATTGACACCTTTGAGTATCGTCACAAATTACGAATTTTCCATAAACTTCCTACCGGATACAAACTAACGGTTGAAGGGCAAAAGCTTCTGGAGTCAGCTCTCGCTATCGAATCCACAGTAAGAGAATTGGAGCACAAGGTTTTTGGACAGGAATTGAAGCTAGAAGGTACGCTAAGAATAACGACGACCGATGCGTTATCTCGCCTCATTCTGGGTACTCATTTGGCTGCTTTTCATCGGCTTTATCCAAAAATTCAGTTAGAACTCAGCCTCACATCTCGTCAATTGGATATTTCACACCTAGATGCAGATATCGCGATTCGCCCGGCAAATGAGTTGCCAGCCCATTTAGTTGGGACCAAGTTAAGTAAAATTGCCTTTGGTGTTTACGGATCGCCAGAATATATAAATGGCCTTAAGAGTAAGCACCCCTTAAAGTCTGCATCTTGGTTAATGATGCATAGAGGCAGTGCTTCGCTACAGGTTTCTGAACTGATTTCGGAAGACAAAATTGTCATGAAAGCCGACTCTTTTGAGCCCCTGATCATCGCGGCTGAAAATCAGATGGGGTTAGCCTACTTACCCTGCTTTTTAGGTAACAGTAAGGGAACTCTGCAAAGAGTAGATATGGAAGTGATGCACCAAAATACAGACCTATGGATGATGACTCATAAAGATTTAGAAGATTCAGCCAAAGTAAAAGCATTTTTTAATTTTATGAAAGGCGCAATCAAATCAGACCATAATCGGTTGGCCGGATTTGATTATTAGCGAACGAGTGCCGGCTCTTCACCATTAGGCTTACGAACAAAATGACACAAAGCCCACAGCACAAACAAAGTCACAGTCAGCTCCCAAGCGCGTAGGAAGGTACTTTCCAACCCTAAATTGCTACTGGTCATGTACAACTGAATCGGCAGCATAGTCGCCAATAACGCATCGGCATGAATGTCTCTGGCTGAACCTTTCGCTTTGGCCATTGATGCGGTGATCATAAAGGCAAATAAACCCAACACTATGGTGTAGTAACCGAATGTAGATTGATGCCCTGCCATCAACAAGGTGAACACCACGGCGAATGCACAGCCGCCCACTTGAGTTTGAAAACGGCGGTCAACCACGTCGATAAAGCTTTTGTGTGTGGTTTGGGTTGCAGCAGCAATCACTGGCACCATGCAGAACGTTGCAGAGATAATGTCGACAATCATCAAGAATGCCAAACCAAGACCAATCAACGCGAGTGAAATTGCTCTGCTCTCAAATGTGACAGGCTGTTCTTTAAATACAGGAGGCTTGTTTCCTTGCTCAACAGGGAACAGAGCCACCATGGTTTTTGCTACTACCATGGTAATCAACATGGATACCAAAATTTCATGAATACGCATCGGCATATCCATGGTGGTATGCTGAACAAACACCACAATCAAAATCCAGTTGAAGGTTGGCATCAACATTTTACCTTTCTTCGCTGGCGTAGTGGCTCGACGACGCATAAAGTCGAAGAAGAACAGGCTGATGGTCCACACCACAAACGGATACTGTGAAAATACCTCAGTCACCACCAACGCTGTACTTGCTGCCAATAAAGTGGGTGCCAAGGTACGGATCAGACCAAGCCAAGAGTAATCTTTATTCTTGGTCATGATGATGGTTGGATACAACGCCAGATAAACGGGAGAGTCTAGGTTTAGTAGCTTTCCCAACACCATACAAATCGTCACAGTAAGTGCGACACGCAGCGCTTCATTACGTTGAGAATGACCCTGTGCGGTGTTTTCAAATGTCCACATCGTCATCTCCTACTAGTAGATGTAGCGAAATGTTGAAACCAAGTGAATCCAAGCAGAGCCAATAACGTGCATTATTGGGTTACCGCTTTCAACAATCACACTCGCTCGTGAACCTGAGATCATCGAAGGATCCAGTTCGTTAACGGTAATGCGGGTACGTACTTTCTGTTGCTCACGGATCCAACGCGTATCATTGGTCACGCTAGACAGTTTGCCATTGGTGTTATTGGTGTCGTAAATCGCACGCTCTTGGCTACTCACTTCCCCCGTAAAGACTTTTGCCTGGTAGCGCATCAAAAGAGACCAAAACTTCGCGGCCATTAGTTAGCTTATCAATGCCTTTCTCATTGAAGTCCGCACTGATCCACGCATGAGCTTCGTCCACCAGCAGCAATGATGAAGTACCTTGAGTGATATAACTACCCGATTGCAATTGCAAGTTGGTCACGACGCCTTCCGTTTGCGCGACGACTTGAGTGTGGCCTAAATCCAGTTCCGCACTGGCAAGTTTTGCTTCTGCCAATTCAATGGCCGCTGTGCGGTCTTGGGTCGATAACTCAACCTCAATGCGTTTCACTTCCGCGTTCGCAGCTTCAACCGCACTACTCGCAACTTGTGTATTGGTGATTGCATCATCAAGATCTTGTTCCGTCGCGAGCCCTTTGTTACGCAGTTTTTGGTTACGTGCGAGTTTCTGTTTCGCGTTGTGATATTCGAATTCTCGTTGGCTTTGTGTTTGTTTCGCTGCTGCTAATTGCTGCCATTTCGCTGAATCAGAGTCACGCGCTTGATGCAGTTCGGCTTTCGCTTGTGCCACTTTCAATTGGTAGCTACTGGCATCGATAGCAAATAATGGTTGACCTTTTTCAACCAACTCGCCATTACTAACCATGACGTCGGTAATTACGCCGGACACTTCTGGCGCAATGGTCGCGACGTTACGATACAAAGTCGCTTGAGTGGTAAAAGGGGAAACATTATCTGAGGTGACTAAAAAAGCGGAGAACAATGCTGCCGCTGAAAAAACAGTGTAAATCGCGTATCTATAAAAGTTTTCGTTCATGCTTGTACCTAGTTTTCATTCGTTATAAAGCGCCGCGCTCACGGCTTATTCGATTCTCTTTTCTACGAAAACTAGGTTATAACCATTCACAAATGGAAAACAGAGCCAATAAAAGAAGTGAGGATTCCACATTTGGAAAGGTTGATGATTTGTACCGATTTCGCTCAATGGTTGAACGAAAAGGTCAGATAAGGGTGTATTGAAACGTTCGCATTCAGTTCCTCCCCTTTCCTTCCCAGCGTTCAATAAGAGATTGAAGAAGTAAGACCACCCGACTTCATTCCATTGGATTGCTTAATTTTCGCTAGCTTCTTATGGTTAAAATGCCTATTGTACAAACCATAAAATTATAAAGACTCGCGGCCTTTGCCACAGAGACTCTCCATTTAAAGCGAAAAGACTTACTATGAATTTTGATATCAATGCACTGAAACACCACCAACGGGTCGAAGATGGTCAATTAGAAGGGTATTACATTCATCAGCCTGTGCAAGGCAGTCAACCAGATGACAAAGCCGTTTTAGAAGAGCGCCAAGCGCTGGAAAGCCAAGGATATAAGGTGGTTCAGGTTAAAGCGAAAGGCGGAACAACTACGTTTGCCGAGGCTATGCAAGAACTTGCGAAGAAGACAGGCCACCAGCCTAAATAGTAAGTGACTTGGTAAACCAATATGATCATCGAGAAAGCACCCTACCGACTATTGAGTCAGCTGGGTGCTTTTTTATTGACGGGCTTTAACTGACTAATCTTGTTAACTGACCTAAGTTACTGACTCAGCTGACTGAACTTCGGCAAGCTTTTCACAAACTTCTGGTGTACATCCATATAAGTTTGCATATAGATTTCATCGATATTGTCACCACTCGGGAAGCTGGATGAGAAATCTACGTGGTTGCGGTCAATCGACAATTTAGCCGCCTCGACAATATGAGCAATGAACATTCGAGGATCTTCCAAGCCAATAGAGATACGCATTGTCGTCGGTTTGATACCGGCTTCATTGAGCGCTTCATCACTGAGTTCTGAGTGCGTAGTCAGTGCTGGACACAGCGCCACTGTATTGGTTTGCCCTAAACTTACTTGCATGCCGATAGCGGGCTCAAGCATGTCGAAGAACTGTTTGAAGCCATCTCGATTGATTGGCGCACGGTCGCCATTGCCTTCCATATCGATAGTGAAAAGCGCCGCTGGTAGCCCCAAGTACATGTTGTTCTGGCAGTGTTCATAGTTATCACTATCTGGCAAAGCAGGACACGACACATTGATGTCTGGGTGAGCATCAAAGATCTTCGCGAGAGTCAGTGTATTAATCGTTTTTTGCACCACTCGCATCTCATACGTTTTCATACCATTGAGCACTTCAAACGCTTTATCTGCATCTAGGAATGCACCCTTAATGTAGTACACATTCCAAAACAGCGTTTCGTTCCATAGGATTTTGGCCTCATCACCGTTGGGCTTGGTGAAAGTGACCTCCTCTCCTTTTGGCACAAACATAGTCTCATTGCGACCAATCACAACCCCAGCAGTTGTGGTGCCAGAACCCGCCAGTTCTTTGGTGTAGGAGTGAATCACATAATCTGGTCTTTCCATCACATCGTCACGTTTTAGTACTGGGTGCAACAATGGTGTACCCACTGTTGAGTCAACAATCACATCCCAACCACGAGAGTGACCAGCTTTACTGATGCTAGCAACATCCAACACGTATCCATGCGGGTTACACGGTGACTCTAGGTAAACGTAGATTTTCTTACCTGCAGCGATGCGATCTGCGTATTTATCAGCAACCTCATCAAGGCGCGTCGCAAACTCATCACCGGAGTAACCATCCACCCACTCTACCGCGACATTCAGATTAGAAGGTTTTCCAAACCAATCTTCCAACAGCTGGTAAGAACCACCGTAGATATTGCGTGAAGCCAAAACAATGTCTTCATGCACGAGCAAGTGGCTCAACAACCCATCAATAGCCGCCATACCCGAGTTAAAGTTCCATGCGAGGTATTCGTTGGCTCTAGAGCCTGCCTCGATATCAACCATATGGTTAGCCAGTGAAATCGATGTAGGGTTAAGCAGTCGAGAATATATATCGTGCAACGGCTCTTTACCGTTAAACGCATCTTCAATCCATTCTGTACACGCAAACAAATAGGTCGCGGTACGTGTAATCACAGGGCTTGCAGAAAATATAGCAGCGACATTATCGAAAATTGGATACGCACCTTTAGACGCAAAATTACCATTATTGGTGGCAATAGACTGGTAAGTGGCGCGCATTGGGTTTTGCAGATTATCGAGGATCTTAGCGATCTGGAATGACAAAAAACGTTTGGCGTTAAACCAAGCGATTCGGTCACTTTTATCGAGCTCTGAAAGTCCATCAACCGTCAATGCCCAAAGATCGTGTGTCTTGGTATTGGCTTGGTACAGTGTCGTCGCCAGTTCAATCAGCGTGATGCCGTAATCGCTATTTGGGTCGATACCAAAATGCTTTGCTTGCTCAACGGCAAGAGCTTCTGCTTGTTCGTGTTTGGTGGTTTTACGCAGCGGGCTAAGTTGAGTTGAAGTATTCATAATTCCTAAGTCATTCCATGCTTGTTGTTCCTTCTTTAATTTTAGTTTTGGGCAGATGTTAAAAATTGCTATTTGCGAAGTAAGACATACACTTTGAGCAATAATATTGCCAAACTAAATTCAATATTGATGGATTATGCCAATGGACGAGATCGACAAGAAAATACTGGCTGAACTGCAAAACAACGCTCGGCTGTCTAATCAAGAGTTGGCCGATCGAGTAGCACTGTCGCCCTCTCCTTGCTTACGCCGAGTTCGGTCATTAGAGAAACAAGGGATTATACGTGGCTATCACGCCAGCGTTGACCAAGAAGCGTGTGGCCTGCCCGTTAATGTGTTTGTGTTGGTGAAGCTTGAAAAGCCAACTGAAGAGAATATGCGAGACTTTGAACAACACATTGAAGTGATTGATGAGGTGTTAGAGTGCTTTCTGATGACAGGCAATCACGACTACCTTTTGCATGTGGTCAGTGAATCGCTCAAAAGCTACGAGCAGTTCATCCGTAAACAACTAACTCGCCTGCCTAATATTGCTTCTATTGAATCCAGCTTCGCCTTCGGTCAGGTAAAAACTAAGACCAAGTTGCCAGTGAGGTAATTAGAAACGACTTAATTTGTCTGTGCTGAAGGCATTGGATAGTCATCTCCAATCATACAGATAAGAGCGCCACCAAAAGCTTTTTCGTAACGTATTTTTCCTGTCGCATCTGAGCTTTCTATACTCGAACTGCCGTCCACAATCTTATTAATTTCTTGTGCGACTTTTGTTGGTACCAACCAGATACAAGCTGCAACAGAGCAAGTGGATGATGACGATTCACAACCTGTCTCGGAGCTTCCTCGTGCCCATTGGCTGCCCTTTTCCTTAAGCAGTAATTGCGTTGCTATGTAATCTGGGTGATCGATGTACTGATCACCACCTATCCATGTATCGCCATAAGGTAGATATGGTCCTCGCCATGTTGATAAGCCCGGATTTTCAATTAAGTGATTGATGTTTAAGTAGCCGAAGTTCGTGTCGGTATCGGAAGTAATAGGAGGCAGAGAGCCATTGTCACGAGAATATTGCTCAGCGGCATCCAAAACAGTATTCAGTTGGCCGATTAGAAATTTTGCCTCGTCGACACGGGACATACGGTTCCCGAACTGGTTGTAGATAAAAAAAGCGGCAATGAGCATCAGTAAGCCAAACGTTACAAGTTTCCATTTTTTTATCTGACGCAGAAGTTTCAACATCTATTTTATCTCTCATCAAGAAGGTTCTGATAACGCTAAGGTCGTCCCTATGAGAAAGATTATACCAGAGTAAAATCAAGCGTTTTGCATTGAAACTTACTTGTCCATGTCTGCGGAAAATAAGCCTAGCTCTAATGTGCCCAACTTCGATTTAGAGCCTCCCTAAAAACAAACAATCATCACACCCGACTTCACTGACTTAACCCTCAAATCAACCTTGTATTGAATTGCTCCGTAAAACAAACCAAAGCGATGGAAATCGATTCGAAGTGATCGTTTTATCGGACTGTCATCTAATTTTTGTACTTTGATATAACAAATAGCTCAAAAGTTATTGAGTGATCGTTCAATTATATCAAATTTTCCACTATAGTTGATTGGTCAAACAACTCACAACAAGGAAAAGTTATGAATCCAAATACCGAATCTCAATCAACGCCGACTCGATCTATCCCTCAAGAAGCATTTGATTGGTACGACGAATATGCACACGGCCTGATTGATCGCAGAGAGTTTATGGCTCGTCTATCTGGGCTAGCTGTACTTGGCTTAACCATGACGACGCTAACTTCTGCACTGATTCCTAATTATGCGCAGGCAGAGCAAGTCTCTTTCAATGACCCTTCCATCAAAGCAACCTACGAGAAGTTTCCTTCACCTAAAGGACACGGCGAAGGCTATGGTTACTTGGTTGTACCCAAAGAGTTAGAGGGCAATGCGCCTGTTGTATTGGTCATTCATGAAAATAGAGGCCTCAATCCATACATAAAGGATGTGGCAAGACGACTCGCAGCGGCGGGGTTTATTGCGTTTGCACCTGATGCACTCTATTCGCTTGGCGGGTATCCAGGTAATGATGATGAAGGTCGAACGATGCAGAAGTCGCTATCAAAAGAGAAAATCGAAGAAGACTTTATCGCAGCGGCAAACTTCTTGAAGTCCCATGAAAAAAGTAACGGTAAGCTAGGCGCAGTCGGTTTCTGCTTCGGTGGCTATATCGTGAATATGTTGGCCGCTGTCATGCCAGAGCAACTCGATGCAGGCGTTCCATTTTATGGTACTCCTGCCGCACCAGATTTAAGAAAAAATGTAAAAGGCCCCTTGCTCATCCAATTTGCGGGAATCGATAAACGCGTGAATGCGACTTGGCCAGATTATGAAGCCGAACTCAAAGAGAACGAAGCAGACTACACAGCTTACATCTATGACGGCGTGAACCATGGCTTCCATAACGATTCAACTGGCCGCTATGCTGAAGAAGAAGCAGAGTTAGCTTGGAAACGTACACTTGAGTTCTTTAACCAAAAGCTTTCTTAATAGTTAGCTTTACTGAACCCGTTTTCTTTAGATTCCGAGTGACTGCCCTATTCCCTACAAAACCCAAAAGGCCTCGCACTCGCGAGGCCTTTGTTGGTCGGTAATCAGTTCCTCCCTTTTCCCATTACCAACAATAGGTTTGAGATGTAAACCAAGGGGGTTAGAAGGGGATTGTCGGTCGAGTCTCACGTACAGAAGCCTCGTTGATTCACTGACTTAACCGCTCATCAATGTAACTTCGCTTCAAACAAACCTATTGACCCGATCGCGCAAATAGATAATATAGATAGCTAGACGTCTACATGTCTTTTATTTATTAAATGGAGTTATCATGAACAGCTACAAAAAAATCACAGCATCCCTGTTGGCATTAGCTTTCGTATTCGGTGTAACAGGATGTGGAAAAAAAGACGAGGCTGTCATCAAGATTGGGGCGACAGTTGGCCCACATGCACAAGTTGTACAAGCTGTTGCCAAAGAAGCAGCAAAGCAAGGGATAAACATTGAACTCGTCGAGTTCTCAGACTATATCACCCCTAACGCAGCATTAGATGATGGAAGTATCCAACTGAACAGTTACCAGCATCAGCCATTCCTCGATAACTTTAATGCCAATCACGATAGCCAGTTAGTTTCTATCGGACGTTCAATTTTGATGCGTATGGGCGTTTACTCGAACAAGTACACTTCGCTTGATTCTATTCCCGAAAACGCTCGAATCGCGATTCCAAACGATCCAACGAATGGCGGGCGTGGACTATTACTGCTTGAAGATGCAGGGCTGATCTCATTAAAAGACAACGCTGGTTTCAACGCGTCTTTAAACGATATTGTTAGCAACCCGAAGAACATTCGATTTGTTGAAGTGGATGCCGCGCAGCTACCCCGCTCTCTTGACGATGTAGATGCTGCTGCAATCACCATGAACTATGTAATGTCGGCTGGACTCGACCCTAAGAAACAAGGCATTTACTTAGAGAAAAAAGACGCACCTTTAGCAGTGATGGTTGTTGCGGCGCGAGAAGAAGACAAAAATAATGAAACGTATAAAAAGATTATCTCAATTTACCACTCACAAGAGATCAATGACTTTTTAGACAGCACTTTCAAAGGCACCATCGAAGCCGCAAAATAAGCTAAATCGTTTCAGATTTGGCGTTGCATGATACTCATAAAGCAACGCCAGATTTGAGTTGGCGGGTTGTCGTTGACGCATTCCAGCTTCTTTTCAAATTAGAGAGCAAAGCTTTAGTTACTTGAATGGAGGTTGAAAACCATATCGTCAGAGCAGATTATGTAAGCATAAAATTCAATTAAATCTGGGGGCTTTGCATGAAAAAAGAAGTGATACTTTTTGATATAAACGAAACGGTTTTAAATTTGGAGTCATTACAGCCTAAATTTAAAGCGGTGTTTGGAAAGGAGGATGCATTATCACTTTGGTTTTCAAAGCTTTTACACTCTTCAACGGTTTGCATCGCAACAAACGTAAAATCTACTTTTTCTGAATTAGCGAATGCAGCGCTCAACGCTATTGCACAACGGTACAAGTGTGATTTAACGGCGGAAAGCAAAGGTGCCTTGTTAACTTCTTTTGCCAATCTACCACCGCACACAGATATCAAAGCGTCTTTGCTCAAATTGCGCGAGAACGGGTTTAAAACCGTCGCTTTTTCCAACTCATCCCTCGATCTCATCACTTCTCAAATCAAGAACTCAGGCTTAGAAGATTATTTCGACACCGTCATTTCCGTTGAAGAAACAGGCAGTTTCAAACCCAATTCAGATGTGTATAACTTTGCAGCCGAAACTTTAAAAGAGCCTGTCGAAAACCTTCGTCTTGTCGCTACTCATGATTGGGACACTCATGGTGCGCTATCCGCTGGCTTACAAGCAGCCTATATAGACCGAACAGGAGTTGAGTATCATTCCTTGTATTTGAAACCGGAGATTAGCTCAAGGACGATGAATGGTGTGGTGGAACAAATAATTAAGCACAATTTAGACAAGTAAAATCTCAAGAGACTTTTCTACTCCTGATTCGATACAACCACCCTGTAGTGGTCAACAAATTCCGGACACTGACTTAACCGCTTTGATCAACCTTGTGTTGAACTGCTCTGGTTATAGAGACGCTGTCGGTTACCTAAAAACTGCAGTTACCTAGCAACAAATATAAGCTAGAAACTACTGTAAGAATGAGGAACGCGTTTGTCTTCATCCCAGCCTGATAGCTCAATATTGATCAATGATTTGCGCTTCTCGTTACACAGTGAAGCGATATTGATGATAGGCAGTTGACTACGAAACTGCGCTGTAAGGATGACCTTTTTACTTTCGTTAAGGCTGCTTCGACATTGCGCCAAAACCGCTTCAGTATCTAGTTGGTGTGCGTTCTCGATAATTTGGATATCAGCATTCTCTTGATAGCAATCTATCAACCAAGATACAGCAGGCTCTTCTATGCTGGTGAGCACGATGACATCTTTTGTTGTGACCAATTCTTTGAGTTCAGATAGTTTGAGTTCAGTTTCCATAGTTACCCTCATTCAGCAGCAAATACATTAAAGTCGATTGCCCAGTTTAGCCTGTGCTAAGTGGTAGCCTCTGTCGATCATCTCTTGTGAGCGATCAAACTCTAGGGTGCCACAAGCATTGCGTGGGATCTCAAGCGTGATATCGGCGGGGTAAGCGGCCAGCTTTTGGCGAGCAATGGTCGATTGCATCGCATCAAATGCTTGGTTGGCAATATCGTAAAAAGCAAAGTTGAAGCTCATTTTGCTTTTTACACTGCTACCGAGGTTATCGATAAAATGCACAACCTTCTCATGCAGGTTGCTCTCTTTTGTTGGCAGGGAAACCGGTATCACTTCCTGTTTAACCATTTCAGGTTCACCACCTAAATTCACAGCCAGTGTAAAGTCTGTATTATCACCAAAGGTAGGCGCAATCGGTACGGGATTAAGAACGCCGCCATCAATCAGCACTTCTCCATTGATAACGTGAGGGGTCAAGAACAGTGGCAAAGAGATAGAGGCGCGAATGGCATCAAACAGAGAACCTGATTGCAGCCAAACCTCTTTTTCATCGGCGACGTTAGCGGCAACTGCGGTATAAGGGATGGGCAGATCTTCAATTGAAATCTCGCCGATCAGTCCACGCAGAGTGTCGATGATCTTGTCCCCTTTGAACATACCACTCGACTGCCATGAAAAGTCCAACAACATCGCCATATCACCTTGGTCGATACTGGTGACCCACTCTTCAAATTCATCCAACTTGCCCGCAGCGTAGACACCACCGATAAGTGCGCCAATTGAACAGCCAGAAATGGATTTTATCTGATAGCCATGCTCAATTAACCAGCGGATGACTCCAACGTGAACCAAGCCTCTTGCGCCACCACTGCCAAGTACCAATGAGATCGTTTTTGCCATCATATTAATCCTTTAGTTTTAAATTCTAGGTGGGCTAACTCGCCGATTTACCAATTCGCCGATCTCAACTCACTGAATCACTCTCAGTCCATACGGGTAATGAAGGTTTGCTCGTCATCGACAAAAGCCACGTAGTCGCCGTGATAGATAAAAACCCGACCACGCCCTTCAACGATACACGCAAGCTGTGGGTTCAAATCTTCTTCAATATCTCTACTTTGAAAAGTGCCGGTATCGGTGATCACACCGCGGAGTTTAGGCAAAAATCCATAACTGCGTTTGGCTTGATCAATCAGGCTCAACTCGCTGGCGGTAGAAAAGCAAGCTGGGATTGGGCCTGCATCTTCGATAAACATAGTTTTCAGTTCTTCAAAGGCTGTAATTACCAGCCAGTCGATGCCATTTACGTGATGGATAAACATTGTTTATAAATACCTAGTTTCTCGATAACTCTAATGCGGAGATTCTATCACTATCAAGTGCAGAACGTGGGAGAAATTAAGGGACTACAAATAACCAGACACATACTATCTACAGGGTCTAATACTAGTCGTCCGACTCTACGACTAATGTCTAACCGACTGAGTCTATTTGTTTTTTTTGGTTTGGTATAAGGTACTAACAACTAAATGTTAATGGGTTTTTAATTATAAGTTGACGCATTGTTTGCACTTCATACCGTGAGTCAACAACGTTTGTTGGAATAACACACCTAAGAGTGTGAACGAAAGGAATCAAAATGAGCACTACTTTAGAGTCCGCACATATACAAACAGAGAAGCCTCAAGCCAATGAGGATGAACTCACCTATGAACAACAACATAAACCAAGCTCAGAGTTTGAATCCCGAGAACAGTATCTAGAACACGAATTGCAAATCATGTCGCCTAAGCGCTGGCGTCCAAATTTGCCGTTTAAAGATTATCGATTTGAGATAGAAGACACCATCCCAGCGATGGCGGCGACCATTGGTAAAGTGGTTATGGTGGGCGCGATTGCAGCCACCTTTGCTGGGGCTCTCGGATTAAATGAAGACTTCATTCTAGAAAACGTTCGTTATGAACTGCTCATCGCCTCTGTTTTCATTATTATTTTCTCTGGCTTTTTATTGCCGACTGCAAACCTCGCAGGGACCCACGGCCCACTTATCCCTTTGATTCCGATTGTGGTTGCAGCAGGTGGACACCCGATGGCGTTTGGCCTGTTGATTGGCGCTTTTGGCCTCATCTTAGCCATCAGTAAAGGTGGCAGCATGTTGGCCAACCTCACCAGTAAAGGCGTGTGTGGCGGCTTATTGCTCTACCTCGGCTTTGTTGGAACCGCCTCTCAAGTGAAAAAGCTTTTCGCTTGGGCTGAAGGAATCGGTATGAGCCACATCGCGTTTGTGGTGATCTTTTGCACCATTATCTTGTACGCGCTACTGGAACACTTCCGCAAACGTTGGTTAGCAGTACCTCTTAGCTGCTTGTTGGGTGGTACGATTGCATTTGCCATGGGCGCCCCATTTGCTTTCCACACTGAGCCAGGCTTGCCCAACATGAACCCTATGTATTGGTGGGGAGAAGATACAGGTTGGATGCTAGGCCTACCGACGATTGAACACTTCATGGTGGTATTGCCGTTTGCGATTCTAGCCGTAGCGATGTGGTCACCGGATTTCTTAGGGCATCAAGTATTCCAAAAGATCAGCTACCCAGAACGTACCGAAAAAGTACACATGAACATCGACGACACCATGACCACGGCATCAATTCGTCAAACGTTCGGTTCTCTGCTTGGCGGTACTAACTTTACGTCTTCATGGGGGACTTATATCGTACCGGCTGCGATTGCTAAACGCCCTATTCCTGCCGGCGCGCTGCTCACAGCTCTGTTCTGTATTATCGCTGCTGTTTGGGGCTACCCGATGGATTTAGCTATCTGGCAACCTGTACTGTGTGTGGCGCTGATTGTTGGGGTATTTGTTCCATTGCTAGAAGCTGGAATGGAAATGACGCGTGAAGGAAAAACCACACAGTCGGCAGCGATTGTTGTATTTTCTTCAGCGCTCGTTAACCCTGCATTTGGCTGGGCTCTCACCATGCTGTTAGATAACTTAGGCTTAGTCGGTTGTAAAGAACGTAGTAGTGAACTGAGTAAAATGAGCCGTTGGGTGTTGCCTGGAACTATGTTTATTGTGCTTAGTGGTGTAATGGCGTTGGTTGGTCTTCTACCGGGCATACCGGCGATTATCCCAAGCTTTCGTTAAGCTCGATTAATATTTAGTTTTAGTAAGAACGCAAAAAGGCCTCGCACACGCGAGGCCTTGTTTTATCTTCGTTCCAACGAACAAGCAGAGAAGCAATTTACGATGGTAAACCAAATCAACTCGAGAGCCATTCGTCCAGTACTGTGATGAATTTAGGGTTAATGAGATAACCGATGGAAGCATGTGGATTGCTTTTCCCGTTGCGAATATTGAGGTTATAAATCGGGTGGATATCTTTCATTCCACCGGGTATTAGATCCAGTTTGAGCATATCCTTGAAGTCATTTTTAATTTTGCTGTCATGAGAGATAAAATCATCTTCTGCCGATATGTTTATCCATTGCTGAATGTTTAACGGGTACTTCTTCTCATCTTTCAAGCGGCTCCCTTTTAGCCTATCTTTTACGTTTTCATCGCCTAACGGGGACCCGAGCGTCAGCAATAAGTTGACCTTCTTGTCTGCACCATAGTCGTGTCTATACTCTCCGTAATGAGACAACTTCCACAGCACGTCATAACTGATCATCGACCCAAGGCTATGCGATACAATCATCACATCATCCTGATTATCAAGCGCTTCCTTCAGTTCAACCATTAGCCTATGCCTAACATCACTGCCAAAATAGGTATCTTCATTCCAATAGTGCGCCATGTCCGGCGCGACCTTAGTTATGAGTGTCTCGGCCACACCTAGCTTTCCAAATAGCGATGAAAAAGTATCCGCTAACGCCTCTTTTAGAAAACCAATTTTAGATACCTTGTTATACGTTGTTTTATTGAACTGGTTTGTTTTGTACTTTTTGAGTTCAGACAGAGCTTGCTGTCGACTTGCAGGATCTTCCGTTGGTTTCTCTAACAATGTGTTTGATAGCTCACCGTAATAGACAAACCGTTTATCGACATCTTTAAAAGCTTGTAATGAACTTGAGCCGATACAATCTCGCTGTAAGCCATGCTCTATAGCCTCGTACCAGAGTGCTTGAAGGGAAGCTTTATCGGGCTTTTGAGCGCGACCATGAATGAATATTATTTTCTTAGCCATAACAGGACGTCCTAAACACATAGTTAAAGTGATTATCAGTAGAAAGCACCACTAGATTCGGTCAGCCCTTACTAATAACAGGGGTGCTAATTACATATCTAGAGGTGGTTGGTAGACCATTTATATAACTATGAGGCACAAGTTTAAGGACCATAAACGAATGAACGATGCGATCATTACTCGCAAATTGAAATGAATGTATCTAGCAAAACCTCCAACTCACAAAAAGGCCCCGCACATGCGAGGCCTTAGTTTTATCTATAGAATGATTACATCCATCTTTTAATAACTACAGCACCCTACTTCACTGACTCCACCGCTTTCATCAACATTGTGGAATGGTTCTAGTAAGCCAAAGCCTCCCCCTCTAGCTCCCCCTCGAATGGAGTGACCCGATCTCTTGAGACACAAGAATGAGGGGGAGAACATTCTTTGTCGCTGAACATATGCCAGCACATATAGCGATCGGTATTTAGTTCCTCCCCTTTCCCATTACCAACAAGAGATTGGAGATGTAAACCAAGGGGAGGTTAGGAGGGGATTATCAGCCTATTCTCACGTGAATCTGCCCTAGTCGTTTCGGGAGCTGTACAGCACGTAAGAAAGCCCTCACCCACTTGGTTTTGCCAAAGCCTGCTGTCTAGGCTCCAGCCGTGAATGAAGATCAGCGCCGTCTCCCAGCTCCCACTTTTGCCATACGCAATTTGCTCACCATCGTGAGATATCGCAATACTGTACTTAACCGTTGAATCATGAGCCATGGCACTAATGCTACTAAGCGTCATGAATACCAAAAGTGTGATATTTAGAATTAAACGTTTCATAGTGTATCTCTACTTACTTTGGAGGGCACACAAAAAGTGCCCCTCTCAATCAATATAGCTACTATAAAGTGTGAAGCTTTAGACGGGTCAAGATGTAAATTAGACCAAGCATGATGCACCTAAACTTGTTCTAAAATCTTATTCAACAACCTTAACTCACTATTAGCTTTTTCAAGGCGGTCTCTGCAATTTTGCACAAGTTCTTGAGCAGCATTATCAACAAAACCTTGATTTGCTAGCTGCCGGGTAGCTTGTGCCCTAATCCTTTCATGTTCTGCTTTCTCATGGTTTAGCTTCTCAATAGTTTTGTCTTGATTCAACTGAACCTCAAACACCCATAACTTCTCATAGATTGTTTGAACTTCTAGGCTAGTTGTTGCATGAGAGAAGTTATAGTTATATTCGGCGTTGTTGCCTAAATCA
>NZ_JBFRSD010000019.1:76482-166472 GCF_041473395.1 Vibrio sp. 10N.222.55.C6 | reverse complement strand
GTCTCCCTCCACCATATTCTCCTTAATTGGAAAATCGAAAAGCCAACTCATTGAGTTGGCTTTTTTCGTTTCTGAGCTTTATCTCTTACTAAACGTGTCTTCTAAAACAACCCTCAACTTCCTAAACACTAACCCGCTACTACAAATAACTAATCGAGCTAAATCATTCAAACATCAGTGAGCGTCATACTTCAGCATGACGCTCACAAACCAGATAAGCAGCGCAGCCTAAACAATGGGTCGATACATGTTCTTCGCATTCGTTCGCAATTATCTGTTTCTGCTGCAAAGTAACCTCAGGCTCCAATACGGGTTCAAAGAACTTTGTCATTACTCATTACATCCAAATAAAATCAGTTAGTTAGTTAGTTAGTTAGTTAGTTAGTTAGTCTCAGGTTAATCCAATCTTTAACTAAGATACATATCATTAGACGCAAAAAAGCCCCTGCTGATTTCTCAGCAGGGGCTTTCTATTATTTGGTGTTATTCCGAATAACTACATCCTATTGATGTTGAGTTAAATCCTGGAATTAACCTTGAATACCAACAATTAACCAAGGTGCATTGTTAGTTGTTAGGTCACGCTCTAGATGCCAGATATCAGTGATATCTTCTTCAACGCCATCCGCTGTGTCACGGTAACGACCGCTAAACTGAAGGCTTAGCTGTGCTTTGCTACCATCGTGGTCTGCGCGAACGATTTCAGCATCAACGTACATTACGTCTGTGTGCTGATCACCGTCTAGCTTATTACGCTCAGCTTTTAGGTCTTCAAATAGGCTTGGAGATACGTATTCTTCAATCGTGTTTAGCTCGTTGTGATTCCATGCACCTTGCAGTGTACGGTAGTGCTCACGAGAACCATTGATGAATGCCGCTTGATCAAAGCCCGGTGGGTAGTTATGTGGAACATCGCTTTGTGCACCAAAACCGAAACCACCAGCAGCGCCTTGTGATTGAGGTTGTGTTTGCTCGAAGTTATGAACATTTGGTTGTTGCTTAGGTTGTTCAAACTTGTTCTGACCCATGCCGCCGAATGCTGGCTGTTGGCCACGTGCATTCTGCTGATTCATTGAGCCCTGCTTCGCGCCCAACATTCCGCGTAGGAATTTAAACGCTAGGAAAGCAATCAGACCCATAATCAGAATATCCATGAACTGGATACCTTCAAATGCGCCACCAAAGAATGCAGCTAAAAGACCACCAGCAAGTAAACCACCTAGCAGACCGCCCATAAGGCCTTTCTTGCTAGAGTTAGCTGCTGTGTTCTTACCTGTTTGATCTTGACGGATCGAATTCGTGTTTTGTTGTTTTGGTGCTGGAGCCGTTTTAAAGCTTTTGCCAAATGACTTACCACCACCAAACTTTTTCGCTTCCGCGATTGGCGTCACCGCGACTGTTACCAACAGGATCGCGACTAGTGAGAAAAATCGTTTCATTATTATCCTTTATAGGTTTTTTATCTTTCGACACATTAATCATACTCGTTAACAAAGAACAATGAAATATTCACCGTGTTTACACATGTATCATAATATTGCGGCTATTAATTGATTACTAAACTAGCGAAGGGATTGACGGCACTCAAGGGCAGCATTAAAATATTGAACGATGTTCATTTAATAGAAAGTACCCATGGCAAGACGAAACGATCATACTCGCGAACAATTAGTGCAATTAACCTTAAAAACGGTAACCGACTTCTTAGAAGAGCACTCTTATCACGAGCTAAGTCTACGTAAAATCGCCAATATGATTGGTTACGTTCCAAGTACCTTAGTAAATGTATTTGGTAACTACAACCTACTGCTTTTGCATGTGGTCGCTCAAACATTAGATGAACTGGCGTCAGAATCCGCTGCAGCTGTTGAACAATCGAGCAACCCTCAACAAGCTCTATTCAACCTTGCCTACTGCTACCACGATTTTGCACAGAGACACCCTCACCGTTGGCAACTTATCTTTGAGCACAACATGAACGGTGAAAACCTTCCTGAATGGCAATCGAACCGCATCGATAGAATGACAGGCATGCTAGAGCAGTTGCTAGTAGAGATTGCTCCTGAGCATACGAAAAGCGAAGTCGTTAAAGCCAGCCGTGTATTATGGTCTGGAGTACACGGAATTACTCTACTTAGCGTTGATGATAAATTTTTCGCCTCTGAGCCTATTGATGGTAAAGAGCTGATCAATAACCTAGTCTCAAACTACTTAACCAACTGGTAATCATCCAAGGAAAGACAATGAACAACAGCAGCCAATCTTCGCTGTTAACGCAAAAAAGGTTCCTACCCTACTTTATTACCCAATTTCTAGGAGCCTTTAACGACAACATATTCAAAAATGTCCTGTTACTGTTTGTTGCTTTCGCAAGCGTAGACACGCTGCCTATTTCCACCAATCTATTCATTAATTTGGCCGCAGGCCTTTTTATTCTGCCCTTCTTCCTATTTTCAGCTTTAGCAGGTGTACTGGCCGACAAATACGAAAAATCGTGGTTTATCCGTAAAGTTAAGCTCCTCGAAGTAGTGATCATGTCACTGGGTGCGATCGGATTCATCTACGAAAGCTACGGGATATTACTTCTGCTCCTGTTCCTTATGGGAACGCAGAGTGCTTTCTTTGGTCCGGTGAAATACGCCCTGCTTCCACAGCAGTTAGAAACAAAAGAACTGGTATCTGGTAACGCTCTCGTCGAGACAGGTACATTCTTAGCGATCCTGATTGGTACTCTAGGCGCAGGCATCATTGCATCTGAAGAAGGCGCGAAGCTCATTGCTGCGGTGTGTATTGTTTCGTTCGCCGTGCTTGGCTATGCATCAAGCTGCTTTATCCCACATGCGCCAAGTAATGCACCAGATCTTAAAGTAAAGTGGCAACCTGTAAAACTGACCCGCGCAACACTGGCGATTGCAAAAAAAGATCGCCCGACCTTTCAAGCTCTGATGTCTATCAGCTGGTTCTGGTTCCTTGGTGCGGCTTACCTAACTCAGTTTCCCAACTTCACTAAACTGCATCTAAACGGCACTGAAAGTTCCGTCGCCTTTTTACTGGCACTATTCTCGGTAGGCATTGCAATCGGCTCTTTAGCTTGTGATAAGTTATCTAATCACCGAATTGAAATCGGCATCGTGCCAATGGGCAGCTTAGGTATCTCGATCTTCGGTCTTCTGATGGCGATATCCATCCCGGAGTCTTTGCCTGACTTTAGTTCTTTCCATCAATTCGTAACCTACTCAGAGCTGTGGCCACTGTTTGCTTACCTTCTGCTTCTGGGTATCTCTGGCGGTGTCTTTATTGTTCCTCTGTATTCACTGATGCAGTTACGTGCCAAGCCCGACGAGCGTGCCCAAGTGATTGCCGGGCTCAATATCTACAACTCACTGTTCATGGTGGGAAGTGCGGTATTAGGTATTGTTTGCCTTAGTGTTCTAGATCTTTCAATTCCGCAGCTGTTTATCTTGCTCGCAGTGGGCAACACTTTGGTGATGCTGTACCTGTTTTATCAGGTGCCTATCTACGCTTTCCGCTTCTTTACGTGGGTGGTCACTCACACCATGTACAGAGTTAAACATAAGAACTTACATCACCTGCCAGAAAAGGGCGGTGCGTTGATTGTCTGCAACCATGTGAGTTATATGGATGCACTGCTGCTGAGTGCGGTTTGCCCTCGCTTGATCCGTTTTGTGATGGAAGAGGATTACACCAAGTTGCCGCCAATTCGACGCTTCTTGAAAAGAGCTGGGGTGATTCCAATCTCCGCGACCAACCGCAACTCGATTCGAAACGCTTTCAAAGAAGTAGAGCGTGCCCTGCATGAAGGTCACATCGTGTGTATTTTCCCAGAAGGAAAGCTCACCTCTGATGGCGAAATGGCTGAGTTCATGCGTGGTATGGAGCTGATCATCAAACGTTCCCCTGTCCCAGTGATTCCTATGGCTCTTAAAGGATTATGGGGTAGCTACTTTAGTCGTTACAAAGGCCGTGCCTGCAAAGGGTTACCCACTCGCTTCTGGACTAAGCTAGAGATAGAAGCTGGCGAGCCGATTTCACCTAAACAAGCCTCTTGTGAAACGCTTCGACAGTCAGTCTCTGACCTTCGCGGATCATTACGCTAGTTAACCAGCCCTTTATTCATATCAGTTGAACAAGCGTTAAGTTTTCCTTAACGTTTGTTCAATTCATTTAGACTTACTTATCATTTTATTGAACGTATAGTGGTCTCATCACAATAACGCCACAACAAAACAAGACTCTAAATACAATGAACCTAAAAAAGTCCGTTCCATTTTATCTTGCTGCACTGTTTTGCTTAACGCCTTGGGTTAGCTCACCGACAGCCCTGGTTATCGGTTTCCTGCTTGCTAGTTTAGGATTAGTCCCTGAACACTTGGAAGTCGGCAAACTTACCAAAAAGCTACTGGCCTACTCTATTGTTGGCTTGGGTTTTGGTATTCAGTTTGAAAAAGCATTAGCAGTAACAGGCGATGGTATTGGGCTCATTGTAACTACGATTATCGGTACATTAGTCATTGGTTGGTTCTTGGCGAAACAAATGGGGCTAGACCGCACTACGGGCTATCTTATATCTTCTGGTACCGCGATTTGTGGTGGTAGCGCGATAGCAGCAGTGGCACCCGCGATCAAAGCAGACGATGAACAGATTGGCTTGGCATTAGCTACCGTATTCGTGTTGAACTCGGTTGCTCTATTCTTATTCCCGATGATTGGTCACGCGCTTGAGCTCAGCCAACAAACATTTGGTACTTGGGCAGCGATAGCGATTCACGATACGTCTTCTGTAGTAGGTGCAGCTTCAGCGTATGGCGAAGAAGCACTGACGACAGCGACAACATTGAAGCTCGCTCGCGCACTTTGGATCATCCCAATCGCTTTAATTAGTGCGATGATCTTCAAGAACGATCAAAAGAAGATTACGGTTCCCTACTTCATTTTCTTCTATTGCGCCGCTATCGCGGTGAGTGACTTACTGCCACAATTTGAGATGGTCTATCAAGGAATCTTTGATGTGTCTAAGCGAGCACTGGTCGTGTGTTTGTTCTTAATTGGCTGTGGTATTTCAGTTGAGAAGTTAAAAGCGGCAGGGCCGAAACCACTGATGTTTGGTATTACAATGTGGGTCATGATCTCAACGGGTTCATTGGCGTGGTTAACTCTCGCTTAGCCCGCATAGAAACGCTTTAGATGTTTGTTCGGTGAACTAGACACTCAAGTTAGCGAGCAACAAAACAAAAAGGCAAAGCTCCAATGGGCTTTGCCTTTATCGTTTGTGGTAAGGGTATTCTTTGTTGTAACAATCACGAATCAAACAGGGGCTTATCACTCTTCTTGCTCTCTCTTTTCATTAAAACGAGTACCACAACCAACACAAATGCGGTGAGTTCAGCCAACGAGCGAGTCAACCCTGACGAAGTAACCGCTTGGCCTATCTGCAGCAAAACCGCAATGATGAGGGCAATTTTCATAATAAGACCTTATTCTATAATCCGTTATTTATATGGCTTATTATGATTGATGGTTATAAAGATAATAAATTCTGTTTTGAACTATCTAATTGCTAAATTAACTAACTGCAGGCCAAGTGAACAAAAAACCTCCGACTCAATTAGTTAGAGCGCCGGTGTTGCAACAACCACTGCGCTAATCCCGCTCTCGATACCTTAATACCTAACTGTTCTTGTTGAGGCATGCGGTAATACTCAATAGGGAACTTAAATCGCTCTAGGCTTCCTTGTAGCTGCTCTGCAAACCATTCTTTGGTTAGAACTTCATCACAGTCCACAATAGCTACTGGTCTAAAACCAAATTCGCTGTCTTCTATGGGCACAATAAAGGCTTGCTTAACTTCGGGCAGCTGGTTAAGTACTCGCTCAATTTCTTCGCAATGAATGTTCTCACCACCAGAAATAAACTGGTTGTCGGCACGGCCAATAATCGACACTTGTTCGCCAAGCCACTCACCAAGATCTTTGCTATCAAACCAACCGCTCTTATCAACTAATGGCGTTAAGTTACCTTGATAGTAATACCCGGACGCGAGCGTCTCGCCACCAATAAAGATACGTTGTTCTTCAATTTTTAGCTGGCGATGGTTAAGGACAAAACCGGCGGTGCTGCCGGCATCAACGGGCTTCGCGGTCACGGTTGAAGCCGCTTCAGTCATGCCGTATCCAAGCCATGTTTCGATGCCCATTTGTTGAGCTTCGAGCCCAAGTGCTTCTGGTATATGACTACCACCCAAAAGTACATGCGTTAAAGTAAGTGCTTGCTTACTCTTTAACAATCGATGTAGTTGAGTAGCGACCAATGAAGCATGACTGCATTCTTCTATATCGGTTTCAAGCTGACCTGTGCCTATTTTGATGCAACCACCAGCCGCCAACCAACGATGAACTATCGCCAGCCCCGACACATGGTACATAGGTAAACTCAGTAACCACGTGTCACCTTGTTGATAACGAAACACCTCAAGCAGCCCTGACGCAGAGCATAGGTGCTGCTCAAGTGTATGAGCGACCGCTTTTGGGTTTCCGGTAGAACCTGAAGTGAATACGATGCTCGCTAGATTTTGCGGATTGAAATTGGATTCTTGAGGTGTCGTTATCTGCTCATCATCACCATCAAACTTCAGTTCACTTAGGCAAGGCAAGGTCACCAACTGAGTATTCAAATCGGCAGTCTCTGATTGCTCTATTCCGCTATTGCCCAAGAGCCAAAGGTAGCTCTGTTGATCTGCTTGATATAAGGAATCGAGCTTTTGCTTCAGGCGTAAACTAGGCTGAGGCATCGTAAACGCACAAACCACACCCAAATTGAGTGCGGCAAGATAAACAGGGATCACTTCAGCTTGATTCTTACCAACAATCGTCAGTACATCACCTTCAGATAGGCCTTGATGAGATAGCTGTTGTTGGTACTCACTAACCAACACAAACACTTGCTGCCAAGTATAAGTGCGGTGAGTGGTCACTAACGCTGGTTGAAGTGGGTTTTGCTGCGCCCACTGTACCCAAAGCGGGGGATGATTAGATTGTGGGCGCATCATATGATAACCAAAAATAGATTAAGAACTTGTTAAGCTAACTAAATAGCCATTCAAATAGCTCGGTCTAAGAAGACCAAATCAATTGTTGCTTTTCAAGCGTAGAGACAGGCAACTGACAGCCCGGCCAAGAAACCTCTAGCTGCTGCTTGAACAAGCCAATCGTATCCAACCCCGGCACTTCATTTGGCAAATATTGCTGCGCCAGACGAGCAATCTGAGTCAGACCTAGGCTCGACTCAATGCTTGAGCTCAATACAGGTTTCATTCCAAGCTTCTGTGCTCGCTCAATGATTGCCACGCAACGCTCGACAGAACCAATAAGAGTTGGCTTGATCACGACTGCTTTAACACCAGTAAGGTCGCTAAGATCAAATTCCGGGCTGCGCACCGCTTCTTGCAGTGTCTCGTCCCACGCAATCGCCACACCATGGTCAATGGCAAAGGCCAAACTGTCTTCTGGCTTTTGGCAAGGCTCTTCGATAAAGCTTATACGCTGGCGCATTGACGGCGAAATGTATTTAATGAATTGCTTCGCTTTCTCTGGCTTCCACGCACGGTTGGCATCAAGTCTTAGAGTCAAATCAGGGATCGACTCAAGGAATAAGCTAACCAACATGCCATCGCGAATCGCTTCGTAGAGGCCGACTTTCACTTTCGCGACCTTCTCGCCTACCATCTCATTCAATACAGGAATCAGTTCATCTGGATCGCCTGTACACAAAGGCGCCGCTTGGTAGTTACCTTGAGCGTTAAGATCGCCTCGCAATTCCATCATCGCCATTGAAAAGCCAAACGCGACAGAAGGATACAGCTCGTCGAAAGGCGTTTGAGGCTTATTGTGGCTCCAAAGCTCTAATTCGTGTTGAAGCTGAATGCCAGCTTGTTCGGCATCTTCTTGGCTAAAACCGGGCAAAGGCGCAACTTCGCCAAAACCAGTTTTACCATCACACTCAAGTTGGATGATATAGCCAACACGTTCGTTCAACTTATTGTCACGAAGAACCACACCACTATCCATAGGTAATTGATAACGGTAAAGTTTAGCGTGACGCTGAGAATTCACTGAGTTCATAAAGTTTCCTAAAAAACGGGGAACATCAAAACAAAACGAGCCGCTATTAGCGACTCATTTTGAAGAGGAGAAAGACTATGGATTACGCGGGAACTTGTCGAAGTCCGGTCGACGTTTCTCGTTGAATGCGTTGCGGCCTTCTTGGCCTTCCTCTGTCATGTAGAACATCATGGTTGCGTTACCAGCCAACTCTTGTAAGCCTGCTTGACCATCACAGTCAGCGTTCAGTGCCGCTTTCAAGCAACGCAGTGCCATTGGGCTGTGTTGAAGCACTTCACGACACCAACGAACTGTCTCTTTTTCTAGGTCAGCAACAGGAACAACGGTGTTTACAAGGCCCATGTCCAGTGCTTCTTGTGCATCGTAGAAGCGGCACAAGAACCAGATTTCACGTGCTTTCTTTTGACCAACGATACGAGCCATGTAAGAAGCACCCCAACCGCCATCGAAAGAACCCACTTTAGGACCCGTCTGACCGAACTGCGCGTTTTCAGCTGCAATAGTAAGGTCTGCCATCATGTGAAGTACATGACCGCCACCGACTGCCCAACCCGATACCGCTGCGATAACTGGTTTTGGACAAGTACGAATTTGACGTTGGAAATCAAGTACGTTCAGGTGGTGTGTACCTGAATCATCTTGGTAGCCGCCGTAGTCACCACGAATACTTTGGTCACCACCAGAACAGAACGCCTTCTCACCAAGACCAGTCAAAATGATTACGCCAACTTTCTCGTCATAACGAGCATCAGCCAGTGCATTGATCATCTCTTTTACGGTTTGTGGACGGAACGCATTGTGCACTTGAGGGCGAGCAATCGTGATTTTCGCAATACCGTCATCAGACTTGTGGTATTGAATATCTTCATATTGACTGCTTTCATCGCGCCAGTTAACGGCTGCGTAAAGTTCTTCTTCTGTGATGCCTACTGTTTTAGCCATGATGATTCCCATTGTTCTATTAGAGAGCGCGACTAGCGTAGAGTCGCGACGGTGTTGCTCTGCTTTCTATAGCGCTTGATACGAGAGGTTCGCTCAGTCAGTTCATCAACGACTGGCGATACATTGGATGATCAGATTTGAAAACATCTCTGGTTGCTCAAAATGAACATTATGACCCGCGTAATCCACCTGACTATATTCAAAGCCACTATTCTCAGCTAGCTCCATGAATTTACGATCTTTTTCTCCACATACATAATGCAATAAATGCTCATGAGATTTCAATGTGGCACGTAAATCCGGTTGCTTAGCTAACGAAGTAGATAACAACATATTTGCTACGGATACTCCAAGGTTACCACTACGCTTTATGACCAAAGTTTGTCTTTGCTCATGATTTAGTGAAGAAAAGACGCTTTGTTGATACCAATCGTCTAAAACATCTTCAATCGACTGCTGTGCAAAGCGAACAGCCCATTGCGTATCGTGTACTAACCTTTGTGCTCTTTCTTCATCACATTCCAAGCCAAAGTTGCCACCTTCAATGATGACTTTCTCTAAGTTAAGAGTTTCGAAGCAAGGGCTTGTTACCCCATACATGGCAAGCCTTCCCCCCATAGAATACCCAATCACCACGATAGGATAATCGACAGGAAGATCGTTGAGAGCCAGCTGAGATGTGATGCACTGAACTATCTTGGTACAGCAATGATCAAAGCCTACAGGGTCGATAAACCGGCTTTGTCCGTGTCCGGGCAAATCTATGCAAAGACGAGGAAAGTCTTCGAGGAAGGGGTGGCATGCACTCCAATCATCCCCGCTTCCGAGTAAACCATGTAAAAAAACAAGCAAAGGTTTGTCAGAAGATTCTTGTACTGCTGGGTAATAATTGGAGTAAAGCATGTAAAGTCCTTAGGCTAATGCCTCGGTGAGCATTGAGCTGAATTGCTTCAGCAAAGTAGACGCTTGTTCGGGAGGCGTCTTAACTTCTACGAGCAAGGTACCCTGACCTTGTTCAAAATGTTGTTCGATGAGCGTTTGATAGCAATTCAAGGTTTCTGGCGCCGCATAACCAAGATGGAATTGCGCAGCAGCATGTTCAAAATTGAAACCATGAGGCATTTGATATAGAGACTGTTTTTGTTGCTCAGGAACCGGCAAAAAATCAAAGATTGCCCCACCATCGTTATTGGTAACCACAATAACCATTGGTGTTGTGCTGTGAGTAAGTAGCGCCAGCGAATTTAGGTCGTACAACAAAGAGGTGTCACCAATCAGCATCATCAAAGGATTCTGGTTGGCTTTTATCACTCCCGCAGCCGTCGCCACCAAGCCATCAATGCCCGATGCACCGCGGTTGCTGTAGACTTGAGTCGCAGAGATTGATGACAGCATATCCACCAGCCTTACCATCAAGCTATTTCCCACAAAAAGCTCTCTGCCCTTAAGTCTAGACGACAAGTCAACGGCAACGCTCAACTCTGTCAGTTGGTCGTTATTAGAGATTTGCGCCAACGCTAACTGCTGAACCGTATTCGCGACTTCCGCCAAAGATGCCGCCCAGCCAGCATGTTCTCCCAACAGCGTTGGTAGATGTTGCTCTGATAACCAATGTTCGATATCAGCGACAATATGAGTTTGAGGCAGATGATCTTGATTAATACGATGTGCATCTGGTGAAACAACGATGTACTGCGATGAACAAAATGTGGCAGCTTGTTCTTTTACCCATTGGTTAAGACGCTTAGATACGATGCGCTCACCAAACTGGATAATAAAATCACACTGACTAAGCTGTGCTTTGGCTGCGTCACTTTGCATCCATAAATCATAGTGTTTCCAGTCACTACTGACACCCGATTGAGGGTCACAGAATACTGGCCAGCCCAAAGCTGTCGCAAACTGCTTGGCTTTAATTGCGGCTTCATTCTCGATAGAACCAATAATCACTGCGCCTTTACGAGCGACATAATCACTTGCTGAGACAGGCTGAGCGATTAAATGACTGGGCAAATAAGTGTTCGAGTAAAGGCAGGTTGAAGCTCTCCAAGCTGCCACGCTCTTTGTATAATCCGCATACATCTCGGCGCTATTAGCGGAATAAAGCGGTTCTGGGAACGGACAGTTGATATGAATAGCCCCACCGACGCTGCGCTGTTTCGCCAGTGCGTTATCAACCGACGTCAAAAGCCAATTCAAAGAAACTTGTGTCGTTGGACTTGGAAGGTTTAGTGCCGTTTCAACGTGAGACGAAAAGATACCCTGCTGCTGAATCGCTTGATTGGCACCACAGTCGACTAAATCAATCGGTCGATCGGAGGTCAACAAGATTAGCTTTTCTCGCGTTAATCCAGATTCAGCGGTCGCTGGTAGAAGGTTAGCTACGGCAGTTCCAGAAGTAACAACCACCGCAACGGGTTTGTTGCTCGCTTTAGCTAAACCTAAAGCCAAGAAGCCAAGCCCGCGCTCATCAAAGTGCGTATGTAAGGTTAGCTTAGAGTTAGCTTCGGCTTCGAGTGTTAATGGTGTTGAACGAGAGCCTGGCGCGATGCAAACATGTTCAACACCGCTGCGGGCAAGCTCTTCAAGTAATGTGTTACACCAAACTCTGTTTAATACAGCTTGGTCGTGATTCATGACGCCACACCTAATGGTGGGTGATCAGAAATGAGACTGAGCAGAGTCGACATCTTCTTATTCAGCTCTTGCCACTCATGTTCGGCAACCGATCCCGGCACGATCCCCGCGCCAGCAAACAGTTGTACTTGATCGTTTACAATCAAGGCGCTTCGAATCGCCACGCAGAATTCCGCTCGCTGATGACTGATATAGCCTACAGAGCCTGCATACCAACCTCGTGCAAACGGTTCGTGTTCAAGAATGAAATCCATCGCCTCTTTACGAGGTAAACCCGCCACCGCAGCAGTTGGCTGTAAGGCAGCAAGCAACTGCACACCATTAACGCCATTGTTGAGCTGAGCATGGATATTGCGCTTCAAATGCTGCACCTTACGCAAGCGCACTAGACGCGCATCCTTTTCAACATGGACCGTTTGAGAATGAGGAGTGAGACGCTCAATGATGTCGTCGACCACATACTGGTTCTCATTGAGGTTTTTGCTGTCTTGAGAAAGCCAGTTGGCCAGTTCCATATCCTCAGTAGCGTTCTCTCCGCGACCAATGGTTCCAGCAAGCGCCTCGGTATCAAGCTCCGTACCATGTCGGCTATATAAGCGCTCTGGTGTCGAGCCAATGAAACTGTGTTTAGAATCCAGCACCAACATAAAGTGGAAACTGTGGTGATTTTGCAGATAGCTGGCTTTAAGTAATTGAGCTGCGCAGATAGGCGCATCGAGTTGCAGTGTGGTTTTACGTGCTAAAACGACTTTTTTGTACTCTTCATCGCTAATGCCTTGCAGCACTTTATCGACAAGGTTGCCCCACTGCTCTCTTTCTGGAACGTGATTGATCTGTTCAATATGGGCAGACAAAGGCGCCAATATCGCGGCTTCTACAGAAAGCTTATTCAAAGCATTAATAGAAGAAACGCGATCAGGGGACAAATTAACCGCCAGCGACCAAGTATTGTCAAAGCGGATCAATTCAACCTGAGGAAGGAAGAAAAACGACTCCATGCAGCGACGGTTCTTTGCGGTGTGCCCATCAAACGAGCGTCCACCCCAGATTCGTTGGTCTTCACCAAGAATAGCGTACGCGGGTGCAGGATCTGAAAACGTATGTAACTGTCCGAGCGCAACAACCTCTTCACGAGTGTCGCGTGACTGCCAGTAGAACTTTGGAAAGAGCGGTTGAGCATGAAGCCATTCTATAAATGCAAACGATGGTTTTTGCGTTAGAACTTCAACACAACGAACTTCGCTTGCTTGGGCATTTTGTACTCGCTCAATCAAAGCGGAGATAGTTTGCTGGAAATGTGACAAATCGACCTCGTTCACATCTAAATTATTATTATATTAGTTTGATACTTTATGGGCAGTACCCACTTAGATCAAGAATGTACTATATCTTTTCAACATTCCTGTGATTTTAAGCGATCCCGCCCCTTTATTCATCTTAGCCAATAACCAAGAAAGCGATTAATTAAAATTTAGAAAAGAGTGACAACAAAAAGGCTAAACGTGACACTGAAATGCGACATTCATCAGATTTTTATTCTATCAAACGCCATTTTGCGGTACTTTAATAAAGTATTTAAATTAATTTCAGGAAATCGGCAATGCAAAATATCGGGATGTCGTCAAAACTCAACAGCGTATGCTACGAAATCAGGGGGCCTGTACTCAAACATGCTAAGCGCATGGAAGAAGAAGGGCATAAAATACTGAAGCTTAATATTGGTAACCCCGCCCCATTTGGTTTTGACGCCCCTGATGAAATCCTTGTTGACGTAATCCGTAACCTACCGACATCTCAAGGTTACTGCGACTCAAAAGGCATCTATTCAGCCCGCAAAGCGGTTGTTCAGCACTACCAGAAAAAAGGCCTACGTAACCTTGATGTAGAAGACGTTTACATTGGTAACGGCGCATCAGAGCTTATCGTTATGTCTATGCAAGCGCTACTGGATAACGGTGATGAAATCTTAGTTCCCGCTCCGGATTACCCACTATGGACAGCGTCTGTTGCGCTTTCTGGTGGTACACCGGTTCACTACATGTGTGATGAAGATGCTGATTGGTATCCAGATTTAGACGACATGCGCGCGAAGATCTCACCAAAGACGCGCGGCATCGTTCTTATCAACCCGAACAACCCAACAGGCGCGGTATACAGCCGTGATTTCCTATTACAAGTGGTTGAGATTGCTCGTGAGCACGGTTTGATCATCTTCGCCGATGAAATCTACGACAAAGTACTTTACGACGGTGCGGTACACACTTCAGTGGCAACGCTTGCTGAAGACGTATTAATGGTCACGTTCAACGGCCTATCTAAAGCTTACCGTGTATGTGGTTTCCGTGGTGGTTGGATGTTCTTAACAGGCCCTAAACACCTAGCGAAAGGCTACGTTGAAGGACTAGAAATGCTGGCCTCAATGCGTTTGTGTGCCAACGTTCCGATGCAACACGCTATCCAAACCGCACTCGGTGGCTATCAGAGTATCAATGAGCTGATTCTTCCAGGCGGTCGACTGCTTGAACAGCGTGACCGTGCATGGGAACTGATCAACAAGATCCCTGGCGTTTCTTGTGTGAAACCGAAAGGTGCAATGTACCTGTTCCCTAAAATCGACACCAACATGTACAACATCAAAGACGATCAGAAGTTTGTACTCGACTTCCTTAAGCAAGAGAAGGTGCTATTGGTTCAAGGTACGGGCTTCAATTGGCCGAAACCGGATCACTTCCGTATCGTGACTCTGCCGCACATCGAAGATCTAGAAATCGCAATTGGTCGTTTAGAGCGCTTCTTACAGACTTACAGCCAAGACGACCTCATCGAAGGTTAATGAGCACAAAGAAAGATGGCTACAATTTGCTGTTTTAAAAGACTTTAACTTGTATTCATTCACTTCTATGCTTAAAAGGCTCCTGTTTAGGAGCCTTTTTTGTATCCGCTGTCTCGTATCCCTGTGCAAACACAAGATACGAGTGGAGTATTGTTTATACCAATCACAGTAAGTAAGTGTTCAGAAATAGCGTAGGGAAAAAGCTTGAGAACAAGGCAGCTATTTTCGACAAGCAGCTTCGATAAGTAGTTATTCTACAATCAAAAATTCTAACATAGTTATCGAGTTTTTTAACAAGCTAGGATGACCAGTTATTTACTACGATTGGTACTATAAGGACATTTATGAAACAGAGCCATTTCTTTGCCCATCTCGCACGCATGAAGCTAATTCAACGCTGGCCCCTGATGCGTTCGGTATCAAGCGAGAACATTTCAGAACATAGCCTACAGGTTGCTTTCGTGGCACACGCCTTGGCACTGATCAAAAACAAGAAGTTTGATGGTCAGCTTAACCCCGAGCACATTGCTCTGCTTGGCATGTACCACGACACCAGTGAGGTACTGACGGGTGATTTGCCAACGCCAGTTAAATACTACAACCCGGATATTGCACAAGAGTATAAGAAGATAGAAGCCGCGGCAGAACAAAGACTGCTTTCGATGTTGCCAGAAGAGTTCAGAGACGACTTCGCCCCCTTCTTAATATCTGGTACTGCGAGTAAAGAAGAGCAAAGCATCGTCAAGCAGGCAGATACTATCTGTGCGTACCTGAAATGCTTGGAAGAGCTCAGTGCGGGCAATCATGAATACGAGCAAGCCAAGCGCCGATTGGAAGAGACACTCGAACAACGCAAAAGCCCAGAAATGGACTACTTTCTCACCACATTCGCACCGAGCTTTGAATTATCACTAGACGAGATAAGCTAGTTGGGTATAAGTTGTTTTTAATTAGCTAAATAAAATCAATTTGATAGGTGCTATTTTGAATTCTCAACTCGAACCACCCTTTGTACTCGAACAAGAATGGCAGCATCGAAATGACGATGAACATAAAATAAGACGGGATGACCACCGCAGCCCGTATCAGCGTGACCGTGCGCGCGTGCTTCACTCTGCTGCTTTCCGTCGCTTACAAGCGAAAACCCAGATCCATGGCACCACGGTCAACGACTTTCACCGAACGCGCCTTACCCACTCTCTTGAGGCCGCTCAGCTTGGCACCGGTATCGTCGCTCAACTGAAGAAAAAGCAGCCCGAATTTCGAGACCTATTACCCTCAGACAGTTTGATTGATTCACTGTGTTTGGCTCACGACATCGGTCATCCACCCTATGGACATGGCGGCGAAGTCGCACTCAACTACATGATGCGCGACCACGGCGGCTTTGAGGGCAACGCTCAAACGTTTCGCATAGTCACACAGCTAGAACCTTACACTGAACATCACGGGATGAACCTATCTCGACGCACTTTGTTAGGTCTAATTAAGTACCCTTCTCTGCTGAGTGAGGTTCAAGCTAAATTGCAGTCTGAACCCGTTAAGCATCAACGACAACTCCGAGCTAAAGATTGGATGCCAGCAAAAGGCATCTACGATCATGATGAAGAGTTGTTTAACTGGGTGCTTGAACCGCTTTCAAGCAGCGACCAACAGCTCCTAAAACAGAAAAGAAAAACGCATACCGAGCCACTTGAGCACAACAAGACCAAATATAAGTCACTGGATTGTTCGATCATGGAACTTGCTGACGACATCGCGTATGGCGTGCACGATTTAGAAGATGCGATTGTGCTTGGCTCTGTGACCAAAGCTCAGTGGGTCGAATCGGCTTACCCTCAACTGAAAGAGATGGCCGACCCATGGATTTGTGAACACCTAGATTCAATTACAGAGATGCTTTTCTCTGGTGAACAGTATCGTCGAAAGGATGCGATTGGTGGGATAGTCAACGCACTGTTGACCAGTATCTCGATTAAGCGAGTGGAGGCTAACTTTGAGAATGTACTGTTGGCTTACAATGCGGTGCTCGAGCCGAGCATGGACGGCACACTCGATAAGCTGAAACACTTTGTCAGCGAGTTCGTTATTCAAGTGCCACAGGTTCAGGTCATCGAATACAAAGGTCAACAGATCATCATGGATATGTTTGAAGCATTCAGCGCAGATCCTGAACGCTTGCTGCCACTGCCCATCAAGAAGCAATGGCTACAACATCAAGATGAGTCTCGAAAAATGCGCGTGATAGCCGATTACATTTCATCGATGACTGATGATCTTGCGCAGAAAATGCATCAGCAACTGTTCTCAGCTCATACCGAGTTTTAATTCCTGACTCACTTTACTAAAACGGCTTAATCTAAGTAGTTTTTCTCAAACACGCCCGGCGGCATTTGATTGATTTGAAACTGAATCATTTGGTCAAATGCCGTTAGCAAAGGGCTAAAGTCGCCATCACGCTCTAACAAGCTAAGTAAATGATAGCCAGCTTCAACGGTTGAAAGGCTATTTTCACTGGGTGCTTTGCGAATTCGGTAATTACCCTTGAGATCTTTCGGTAAATGAACCGTGTTCAACGCATGCAAGTTACTCGATACTTGCCACATCTTGAATGCTTTCTTCCACGTGCCATCCAATAAAATCACACGCAGCTTCTTATTGGGAGATGTCGCCGACTCAACTGAAACAGAGTTTTCGCTTGGGTATAAAATCACATGTTGATACTGTTCATCGCACAACAATGCGTTGAGTTGTTCGTTGTCTGAAAAGTCTTCGCCAACAAACGTCACGCTGTTATTAAGAGATAACGAGAGAATACGCGCTGTTCCCATCGGACGATGCTCTTCTGATGGGTGCTGAAGAATGATAAGCTCAACATTCGATTCGAGTGGTGTAACCCACTGACAAATACAAGCTTTCAAAGCCTTGCTGCATTGGGGGCAATAACGAGACATGGATTTAATGTGTACCCTGTTTTAATTTTCATTTCACTTTTATGCGTCTTATTCCAATTTGAGCCAATACAAGCTTGGGTCGTTTGGGATAGCAATGCGATTGCCGATGGGCAATGGTGGCGAATCCTAACAGGAAACTTTTCACATACCAACTACTCGCATCTTCTGATGAATCTAGCAGGCTTGTGGATCATCAGCTACCTGTTTCAACCGAGTAAAAAACAGCTTGTTGTTGCTTTGCTTGTGATCAGTTTAGTGACTGGCGTCGCTCTGTTGTTTTCAAGTATTCAGATCTACGTTGGCCTATCGGGCACTTTGCATGGGTTGTTTGGCTTATTCGCGCTCAGAGAGGCTTTAAACGGCAGGAAGTCTAGTTGGCTGTTAGTATTCGGATTAGTCGCTAAAATCGCTTGGGAGCAGCTTATTGGCCCTTCTAGCACGACTGGTGAACTGATTAATGCTCGTATCGCGATTGAAGCCCACCTAGCGGGTGCATTGGCCGGAGGCTTCATATCTATCGCTTCATTTCTAACAAGTAGAAAAACGGGTCAAAGTTGAATTCTTTCGCGGTTCTTTTCAACCGTCGCTTCACCTATCCCTTTGACACTCACCAAATCATCAGCAGTAGTAAATGCCCCGTTCTGATCTCTGTAATCGACGATTTCTTTGGCTTTCTTGTCACCCACGCCAACCAATAGTGCTGAAAGTTCTTCTGCCGTCGCGGTATTGATGTTGACCGTAATCTCAATGCCTTCGTAAAGCTCAGCCTTGGTTGGGCTGTCTGCAAACACGGCAGGGCTTAAGAGCATCAGAAATGAAAGAATTAGTGTTGAATATATCGTGCGCATAAATAGTTCCTTTGTTCAAAAAACGTAACTTATGCATTTGCCGCGCTAGATAACACAATCACCAGATAAAAATAAAGCGGATCACCTAAGTGACCCGCTTCGTTATACATCTTATTTTCATCAGCTTGTTTGTTGGCTCACAAATCTGAATTAAAGCCTAACAATCACGTGTTGATTTCAGTAGTAAGCTCTAACTTGAGCTTGCTACTGAGGTAATCAAACGCTTACTGACCTTGACCCACTACGTAGTATTCAACGTCTGCGTTTTTACGAAGTACGTTTAATACGTTAGTCAGGTCTTGCTGGTTACCAACTCGCTCCAACTGTGCACCAATTTGAGTGCTGTAGGCTGGGTTGATCTCAGCCGTTACTTTAGAAAGCTCAACAACAACGATATTACCGTCTTGGTCTTTAGATTGACCGAACACAGCTTGACCTGCTTCTGGTTTCGCTAGAGCGAATACAGATGCCGCTAATGGCGAGTTACGGTCAATCGTTTCAAGTTCAGTGAACTCAAGGTTGTTGTCCGCTAGTACTGCTTCATTGCCTTGCTCAAGTTCGTTCACTAGAGAAACACCTAGCTCAACCGCTTGCTGCTCTGCTTGTACAGCAGACAGTGCAGCGACAACTTGATCTTTCACTTCAGCTAGAGGAAGAACTGTCTCATCACGAGTCTCTTCTACACGAACAACAATTACGTGCTCAGGTGCAACTTCGATAACTTCCGAGTTTAGACCGTCTTCTTTCACTTCAGGGCTCAAGATAGCTTGCATAACTGCAGGCGTCATCAGAACTTCTGGAGCGTCAACTTGAGAGATGAAATCTGTCGTTGTGATCTTCGCGTTGATAGCTTCTGCAGAATCATCTAGAGAATCTGGGAATTCAAACGCTACTTTTTCTAGCTCAGTTTGTTGCTCGTAGAACTGATCAACTGCGTGTTGGTCTAGAAGCTCTGTCTTAATCTCTGCCGCTACTTCAGTGTAAGGCTGAGCTTGAGACGCTTTTAGTTCGTCTAGCTTGATGATGTGGTAGCCGAAATCAGATTTAACTAGGCCGGTAGTATCGCCAATATTCTCAAGAGCGAAAGCCGCGTCTTCGAATGCAGGGTCCATAACATCGCGCTCAATCCAACCTAGGTCACCGCCAACGTCTGCACTACCGAAGTCGTCAGATTTCTCTTCCGCTAGCGTAGCAAAATCAGCGCCTGCATTTAGCTCGTCTAGGATTGCCTGAGCTTTCGCTTCGTCATCGCCTTGAACTAGGATGTGGCTAACTTTACGTTGCTCTTCCGTTGAGTACTTGTCTAGGTGCTCTTGGTAGTATTTCTGTGCTTCTTCATCGCTTACTTCAAGCTGAGACTTAAGCGCTTCAGCAGAAAGCTCAATGTAAGATACCTTAGCTTGTTCTGGACGAGTGTAAGCTGCTGGGTTCTCTTGGTAGTACTGTTCGATTTGCTCGTCAGTTAACTCGATGTCTTTTGCAAGGTCAGCAACAGACAGTGTCACTGTGCGAATGTCACGAGTTTGTGCGATAAGCTTGCTCTGAGTATCGATTTCGCCCTGAAGAACGAATTCACTGCCTTGAAGTGCAGTCACAAGCTGGTTGCGCATAAGGTCACGACGCATGTATTCAGCGAAGCTCTCTGCGCTGAAACCTGCACGACGTAGTGCCGATTGGTAAACTTCTTGGTCGAATTGACCCGCCGTTTGGAACTGAGGCATTTCTAGAATCATCGTGCGGATTTGAGAATCACTGAT
Organism: Vibrio sp. 10N.222.55.C6; assembly: GCF_041473395.1. NCBI lineage: Bacteria > Pseudomonadati > Pseudomonadota > Gammaproteobacteria > Vibrionales > Vibrionaceae > Vibrio > Vibrio sp. 10N.222.55.C6. The sequence continues at coordinate 146,363 of NZ_JBFRSD010000019.1, read as the reverse complement.
TCGTAGGCCTAGAGACTCAGCTTGCTGCTCAAGCAGTACGTCATTGATCATGCGATCAAGTACTGATTTACGGAAAGACTCTACGTAAGCAGGGTCTGCAAGCATTTGCGCGAAGTAATCGCCAAGTTGAGACTGCATACGATTACGTTCGTTTTGGTAAGCCTGTTCGAACTCACCACGAGCAATTTCTGTGTTGCCAACTTTAGCTGCTGCGTTGTTACCGCCACCGGTGATGTAGCTGCCTACACCTGCGAATACGAATGACAGGATAATCAACCCAAGGATAATTTTTACCGCGATGCTATTCACGCCTTCGCGTAATCGATCCATCATAATTTAAGTGCTCTCCGGATATGAAGCATTGGCTTCAAAATAAAAATCTATTCACGCGATATTATCAGAAAAAGAAATGCGCATCAGTAGGATGCGCATAATTTAAATAAGTTCAATGTGCTTTGTACACATACTGTTTAAGAATGAAACATCATTTTTCAAACAGTAAACGCATTTTACTGCCTTCCCCTCTTAAATGGAGGTTTCAGCAGTGAAAATTAGTTACATGCGTCTTTAAGTGCTTTACCCGCTTTGAAGCCAGGTACTTTAGCTTCTGCGATTTGGATCTCTTCACCAGTTTTTGGGTTACGACCTGTACGAGCAGCACGAGTACGAACACTGAAAGTACCAAAGCCAACAAGTGCAACTTGGTCACCAGATTGTAGCGTTGTGCCAACTGCTTCGATGAATGCGTCTAGAGCGCGGCCAGCTGAAGCTTTAGAGATGTCTGCGTTTTCTGCGATTGATTCTACTAGTTGTGTTTTATTCACTGTTTTTCCCCTATGTGTCATCTGTGACTACTTCTGATGACTGTACGTTCCATTTTGGTTTTAATTTAGCCGCAAGCCTTATTGCAAAAGGGCTGCCGCTTTGATCAATAACTTAGCGTCCAAAAAAAACGCTGACAAGCCTTTTCGGGCCTATCAGCGTAATTCTTTACTTATTTTTGCTATGCATCACTATTTTTTCACGTCAAACTCGACCCCTGACGGATCTCGTTCTAGCGCGACTTTGAGTACTTCATCAATCCACTGAACCGGGATCACCTTCAAGTCAGCGATTACGTTGTCTGGAATCTCTTCCAAATCACGCTCATTGTCTTTAGGGATCAGTACAGTTTTGATGCCGCCACGGTGTGCAGCAAGCAGTTTTTCTTTCAAGCCACCGATAGGTAAAACTTCACCACGAAGGGTAATTTCACCTGTCATACCGACCTCTGCTTTAACCGGGTTACCCGTCAAGCTAGAGACAAGTGCAGTACACATTGCGATACCCGCACTCGGGCCATCTTTCGGTGTAGCACCTTCTGGTACGTGAACGTGAATGTCACGTTTTTCGTAGAAATCTGAGTTGATACCCAGTTTTTCAGCACGAGAACGAACCACTGTCATTGCCGCTTGAATCGACTCTTTCATCACGTCGCCAAGTGAGCCAGTTTGCGTTAGCTTACCTTTGCCCGGCATTGCTTCGGTCTCGATAGTCAGTAGATCACCACCCACTTGAGTCCACGCTAGGCCTGTTACTTGACCGATACGGTTGCTTTCATCCGCTTTACCGAAGTCGTGGCGTTGAACACCTAAGTACTCTTTCAGGTTATCAATGTTAACCGTTACAGACTTAAGATCGCTGTCTAGCAAGATGTTCTTCACTGCTTTACGACAGATCTTTGAGATTTCACGCTCTAGGCTACGTACACCCGCTTCACGCGTGTAGTAACGAATGATGCCGATGATTGCAGAGTCTTCAATCTCAATTTCATGAGGCTTAAGACCGTTGCGTTGAACTTGCTTGTCCAGTAAATGGCTCTTAGCAATGTTCAGCTTCTCATCTTCTGTGTAACCAGATAGACGAATCACTTCCATACGGTCCAGTAGAGGCCCAGGAATGTCCATCGAGTTCGATGTTGCCACGAACATAACATCTGACAGATCGTAATCTACTTCTAGGTAGTGATCGTTAAATGCGTTGTTTTGTTCTGGATCTAGAACTTCTAGAAGTGCTGAAGATGGGTCGCCACGCATATCAGAAGACATCTTATCGATCTCATCTAATAGGAACAGTGGGTTCTTAACACCAACTTTAGACATCTTCTGGATCAGTTTACCCGGAAGTGAACCGATGTACGTACGACGGTGACCACGAATCTCAGCTTCATCACGAACGCCACCAAGTGCCATACGCGTGTACTTACGACCCGTTGCCGCAGCAATCGAACGACCTAGCGAGGTTTTACCTACACCAGGAGGACCAACAAGACAAAGGATTGGGCCTTTTAGCTTGTTGATACGGTTTTGTACTGCCAAGTATTCAAGAATACGTTCTTTAACACGCTCTAAGCCGTAGTGGTCTTCGTTTAAGATCTCTTCCGCTTTCGCTAGATTCTTTTTCACTTTTGAACGCTTAGCCCAAGGAACGCCCACCATCCAATCAATGTAGCTACGTACTACTGTTGCTTCAGCAGACATTGGCGACATCATTTTCAGTTTTTGCAGTTCTTGCTCGGTTTTTTCACGAGCTTCTTGAGGCATCTTAGAGTCTTCGATCTTCTTCTTCAGAGTCTCGAATTCATCAGGAGCGTCGTCCATCTCGCCAAGTTCTTTCTGAATCGCTTTCATTTGCTCATTCAGGTAGTACTCACGCTGAGATTTTTCCATTTGCTTCTTAACGCGGCCACGAATGCGTTTTTCAACTTGCAAGATGTCAATTTCTGACTCCATTTGGCCCATCAAGAATTCCAGACGTTCAGTCACATCTAAGATTTCTAGAACGTGCTGCTTGTCTACCAGTTTAAGTGGCATGTGTGCAGCAATCGTATCAGCAAGGCGAGCTGCCTCATCAATACCGTTCAGAGATGTTAGAACTTCTGGTGGAATCTTTTTGTTCAGCTTAATAAAGCCTTCGAATTGATTGATCGCGCTGCGAACAACCACTTCTTGTTCTTTTTCGTCAAGTTCTGAGGTTACAACGTATTCTGCGTCCGCTAAGAAAAACTCACTTTCTTTGAATTGGTGAATTTTTGCACGCTGCTGACCTTCGACAAGCACTTTAACAGTACCATCAGGGAGCTTTAGTAACTGAAGAATGGTAGCGACAGTTCCTACTTTAAATAGGTCGTCAATTGAAGGCTCATCAGTGTCCGCTTCTTTCTGCGCTACAAGTAGTACTTGTTTGTTAGCTTCCATTGCCGATTCAAGGCAAGTAATCGATTTTTCACGACCAACAAACAATGGGATAACCATGTGTGGGTAAACCACTACATCACGTAGAGGTAGCACGGGGATTTCGATACGCTCGGAACGTTCCAAGTTCATATATTTCTCTCTTCCGCTTTAACTTATAAAGCAGTATATGGGGCTTAAACGACTGGATTCAATGGAAGAATAAAAAAAAGGAGGTAATTGCTTACCTCCTTTTTCAATTTGAGTGACTTGTCTAAAAAAGACCTACTCTGCAACAGCTGCTTGGTTATCTGAGTTGCTGTAAATTAATAGTGGTTCTGACTCACCATTAATTACCGACTCATCAATCACAACCTTGCTTACATCAGTTGAAGATGGCAGTTCGTACATAGTTTCTAGTAGAACACCCTCCAAAATAGAACGTAGACCACGAGCACCTGTTTTACGGTTCATTGCTTTCTTAGCAATGGCACGTAAAGCATCTTCACGGAATTCTAACTCTGTATCCTCAAGCTCAAATAATGCTGCGTACTGTTTTGTAAGTGCATTCTTTGGCTCACATAGGATTTGGATTAGCGCTTCTTCATCAAGCTCTGTCAGTGTTGTTGTCACAGGTAGACGACCAATGAATTCTGGAATCAGACCATATTTCACTAGATCTTCAGGTTCTACTTGAGTGAACAATTCACCGATAGTTTTGGTTTCATCTTTTGAACGCACTTCTGCGCCAAAGCCGATACCTGAACCTGTTTCTACACGCTGTTCAATCACTTTATCTAGGCCTGCAAACGCACCACCACAGATAAATAAGATCTTAGACGTGTCCACTTGCAAGAACTCTTGCTGTGGATGCTTACGACCACCTTGAGGTGGAACTGAAGCTACTGTACCTTCAACAAGTTTTAGTAGAGCTTGCTGTACACCTTCACCAGACACGTCACGCGTGATTGATGGGTTTTCAGCTTTACGAGAAATCTTGTCGATTTCATCGATGTAAACAATGCCGCGTTCCGCTTTCGCTACGTCGTAATCACATTTCTGAAGCAACTTCTGGATGATGTTTTCAACATCTTCGCCCACGTAACCCGCTTCGGTTAGTGTTGTTGCGTCTGCCATTGTGAAAGGAACGTCTAGGAAACGAGCCAATGTTTCAGCCAGTAGTGTTTTACCACTACCAGTAGGACCGATAAGAAGAATGTTACTCTTACCTAGCTCTACGCCTTCAGCTGTCGTATCACCATTACGTAAACGCTTGTAGTGGTTATAAACTGCAACTGCTAGCACTTTCTTCGCGTATTCTTGACCGATTACATAGTCGTCAAGATGCTCACGAATCTCACGCGGCGTTGGCAGCGATTCCGATTCTTTCTTAGGAAGAACATCTTTAATTTCTTCACGAATAATGTCGTTACAAAGATCGACACATTCATCACAAATGTAAACAGAAGGACCTGCGATTAACTTGCGAACTTCGTGTTGGCTTTTGCCACAGAAAGAGCAGTAAAGCAGTTTACCGCTACCACCCTCTTTGCTTTTATCTGTCATTCGCTAACCTCTTAGCCTTAACTCTCTATGCTTGAGTGTATATCAATTTGAATCACTTTGCGTTAAACAATTGCCCTGCAATTATTGACCGCGGTGATTAAGAACTGAATCCACCAAGCCGTATTCTACTGCTTGATCAGCAGACATGAAGTTATCACGATCTGTATCGCGCTCAACAACTTCTAGAGGCTGACCAGTGTGCTCTGCCAATAGTTTGTTTAGCTTTTGTTTGATCGTTAGGATCTCTTGCGCGTGAATTTGAATATCAGACGCTTGGCCTTGGAAGCCGCCAAGTGGCTGGTGAATCATTACACGTGAGTTTGGAAGCACGTGACGCTTACCAGGAGTACCACCCGCTAGTAAGAATGCACCCATAGAGCAAGCTTGACCCATACATACTGTGCTCACGTTTGGCTTGATGAACTGCATTGTGTCGTAGATAGACATGCCTGCTGTTACGCTACCGCCAGGTGAGTTGATGTAAAGATAGATATCTTTGTCTGGGTTTTCTGATTCCAAGAAAAGCAGTTGAGCCACGACAAGATTTGCCATGTGGTCTTCCACTTGACCTGTTAAGAAAATGATACGTTCTTTTAATAGACGAGAATAAATATCGTAAGAACGTTCACCACGGGAAGTCTGTTCAACCACCATAGGAACTAGTGCGTCCATAATCGATGGCATTGTATTTTTTTCTTGGTAGCTCATATTCTTATGTCCCTAAAATAAATGGCCCGAATGATTAAATCATACGGACCATTGTTAGCAGAATTGTTGACCGTACGTCAACCTTCTACGTCAGATATTACTATATTAAGCAGGTTGCTGATTCATTAGCTCGTTGAAGCTAACTTCTTTATCAGAAACTTGAGCTTTAGCGATGATTGCATCAATAGCTTGCTCTTCTAGAGCAACGTTGCGCATGTTGTTCATCATTTGCTCGTTTTGCTCGTAGTAAGCAATAACTTCTGTTGGGTCTTCGTATGCTGTAGCCATCTCTTCGATGATAGCTTTAACTTTCTCGTCGTCAGCTTTTAGCTCTTCAGTCTTGATTACTTCACCAAGTAGAAGACCTACAACTACGCGACGTTTAGCTTGCTCTTCGAACAGCTCACGTGGAAGTTGGTCAGCAGCTTCAGTGTTGCCACCGAAACGTTGAGCAGCTTGTTGACGTAGAACACCGATCTCTTGATCGATTAGAGCAGAAGGTACGTCGATGTTGTTTTCGTTAACTAGACCGTCGATAGCTTGCTCTTTGATGCGGTTCTTAACAGCTTGCTTAAGCTCACGCTCCATGTTCTTACGAACTTCAGCTTTAAGACCTTCAACGCCGTCAGTTGCGCCGAACTTAGCAACGAATTCTTCGTTTAGTTCTGGAAGTTCACGAGCTTCAACTTTGTTCAGCTTGATAGAGAACTTAGCTGCTTTACCTTTTAGGTTTTCAGCGTGGTAATCTTCTGGGAAGTTTACGTCGATTTCGAATTCCATACCTGCTGTTTTACCAACGATACCGTCTTCGAAGCCAGGGATCATGCGACCAGCGCCCATCTCTAGTGGGAAGTTCTCAGCTTTGCCGCCTTCAAACTCTTCACCGTCGATAGAACCAACGAAGTCGATAGTTGCACGAGAACCAGCGTCAGCAGCAGCTTCAACTTCAGTCCAAGTTGCTTGTTGCTTACGTAGAGTTTCGATCATCTCTTCAACGTCAGCTTCTTTAACTTCTACTGCTGGTTTCTCAACAGTGATGTTTTCTAGACCTTTCAGCTCAACTTCTGGGTAAACTTCAAAAGTTGCGTTGAATACTAGGTCAGCGCCTTCGTTGTTTTCAACTGGTGCGAAAGTAGGTGCGCCAGCTGGGTTGATTTTCTCTTTAACGATCGCTTCGATGAAGTGACGTTGCATTACTTCGCCCATCACGTCTTGACGTACTGCTTTGCCGTACATTTTAGCAACCATCTTCATTGGCACTTTGCCTTTACGGAAACCATCGAAACGACGGTTTTTCGCGATGTTGCGTAGTTCAGCTGTAACTGCATCTTCGATGTTAGCAGCAGGAACAGTAATATTAAGACGGCGCTCTAGGCCTTCTAGCGTTTCAACAGTAACTTGCATTATATAAACCTCAAAACTGGCTCAGTAATCTGAGCATATGAGCCGTAACTTAGCTTTAATTCAAAAGCAGACGTTGTTGGCTGCATCCTTGTGTAGTGCTCTATCCGAACACCTAATTTAAAATCGAGCATTGATGTCTGAATTGATTATTCAACCAAACACCAGACTAATCAGCGATATCTTCGTTCTTCACACGTCGATTAAAACGCAATAAAGCTTGTTTTCAGAAACAAGAAAGGTATCTCCGATTAGCCTCAGGACAGAAATTTTAGACGCGACATTCTAGCGATCTGTTTAATCTCTGTCGAGCCGTTCACCTCTGCATGATGATGAATGCTCTAAATTCGTCCAACTAAGTGATACAAAAACGATCAAATCATCACTTAGCACAACAGAAATGGGGACAATAGCGACTTTTTCAAGGGAATCGAGGGCTTTTTTTGCTAAAAACCTTAAAAAGAGATCTTGCTCTTGTTTTACCCCTCAGAGTCGATAACTTTTTCAACAATCCCCGTTACAAACCCTTAACCTACATCCATCTGTTCACTCTCTGCTTTCAGCAAAAACTACCGCTATTTGCTACCATAAACGAGAGAAGACAGGCTTGATTGTTTACCAAAGAAATCAGCGGAGAGCCTTCATGTTTCAAGCTTTTAAAATCCCAATACTGTTAATGGTCACATACAGTTTACTGATGGTGTTTGGCGGTCATTGGGTGTGGAGCACGAGCCATGAAAGTTTGTTAAATGATCATCAATCTAAGCTGGACCGCTTTTCTGTTCATATTTCAAGCCAATTGGATAAGTTCGCGCACATTCCCGAGCTGCTTTCAAAAGACAAAGAGCTGGTCGATGCCCTGCACTCTCCAAGTAACTCTGCGCAAATCGAACTCACTAATCGTTATCTAGAGCACGTAAACTCGGTGATTCAAGCATCCGACACCTACCTACTAGACAGTATCGGCACCACCATTGCAGCCAGTAACTGGAATCAACCGCGTTCTTTTATTCGTCGTAACTTTGCTTTCCGCCCCTACTTTCAAGAAGCGATTATTGGCAATGAAAATCAATATTTTGCGCTAGGTTCAACCTCTGGAAAGCGAGGCTATTATTATTCTTACCCCGTCTCCTATGCCGCCGAGATTATTGGCGTCATTGTCGTAAAGATGGATTTATCGCTGATTGAAGCAAGTTGGAAAGGCAAACAGAGTTTTTTTGTTGCTGACGATAAAGATCAAATTGTATTTATGTCGAGTAACCCTGAGTGGCTGTTCAAAAGCCTTCAGCCGCTAAGCGAAGTACAACACACTCGAATTCAAGAAAGCAGGCAGTATCTCGATACAAAAATAGAAAGCCTGCACTTCTCCGGCGATTTAGACAGTGCCACCAGTCGTATTGAGTCGCCACACAAACTCGTCCAAGAGCAGTTCTTTAGTTCTTCGCGTTTCCTAGCCGAACCAAGACTCACCATACGGGTATTTTCTCCAACCCACTTAGTTTGGTGGGACTTGGTTGCTTACCTTGTTGTTTTGAGCCTAATCTTTGCGATTATTTATCTAACAATGCAGCTCAACCACCATAGACAACAAAGACGAGCACAGATAGACAGGCTGCAATCCGAAGCCAAGCAAAAACTCGAATTTCAAGTGCTTGAACGTACATCGGAGTTACATGTTGAGATCAAACACCGTATCGAAACCGAGCATGTTCTGAGGCAAACCCAAGACGAGCTCATCCAAGCCGCCAAACTAGCAGTGCTAGGGCAGATGTCAGCGAGCATCAGTCACGAACTGAATAACCCGCTTGCCGCGATTCGCAGTTATGCCGACAACGGCCGATTGTTTCTTGCCAAAGAAAAAACCGATCGTGTCGATGACAATCTATCGCGAATCTCGGCACTCACTGATCGTATGGCGAAAATCAGCCACCAGCTTCGCTCGTTCGCCAAAAAATCTACTGCGGAAGAGCTACACACCTTACAAATACTCCCAGTTTTACATTCATCGAAAGAGCTGATGAAGCCACAACTCAAGAGCGAGCGAGTTAAGGTCAACGAACTCCCTGAGACCTTTGATGCTTGCGTGCTCGCCAACGCCATTCAACTGGAACAGGTGATCATTAACCTGCTGACCAACGCGATTCAGGCGGTGGAACAACAAGATGACAAACAATTAGCTATTCTGTTAGAGATTAGAGAGTCCGACCATCAACAGGCCAATACCTTGTTGATTCATGTCGATGATAACGGCCCCGGCTTCACCTCCCCTTCGAACGGAAACTTTTTTGAACCCTTTCATACCACCAAGAAAAACGGACTTGGACTTGGACTATCGATTTCTCAACAAATAATCAGCGGAATAAATGGCAAGCTCGTTACCGGTAGTAGCCCTCAAGGCGGTGCTCGATTCAGCATAGAGCTGCCCCTTGTTGAACAAGAACAGCAAGCAAAAACTCAGCAATAACCAGAATACAAAGAAGTAAAGGAATCACTATGTGTCACGTCTATTTCATTGATGATGAATCCGACCTAAGAATGGCGATAGAACAGAGCTTCGAGCTCGCTAACATTGATGCCGAATTCTTTCCCGACGCGGAGTCTGCTCTGCTCGCGATTCAAGAAAACGGCTTACCTCACGTGATCATCACTGATATCTGTTTACCGGGTCTATCCGGGCATGATCTGCTCAACACCGTAATGCACAAAGACAAAGAGATCCCTGTGATCATGATTACTGGTCACGGCGATATTTCAATGGCCGTTCAAGCCATCCAATACGGCGCCTATGACTTCATTGAAAAACCTTTCGCTAATGAACGCCTAGTCGAAACCACTAAGCGAGCGATAGAAAAACGTCAGCTCACCCTCGAGAACCTTGAGTTAAAACGTTCACTTAAAGCCAGCCAAGCACTTGGTCCAAGGATCATTGGTGACACGCAATCAATGACGGAGCTGCGGTCTATCATCACTCACGTTGCCGATACCAATGCCGACATATTGCTATTTGGCGAAACAGGCACTGGCAAAGAATTAGTTGCACGCTCTCTGCATGAACAAAGCAGCAGGCGAGAACAAAACTTCGTCGCAGTCAACTGCGGCGCAGTACCTGAAAATCTGATTGAGAGTGAACTGTATGGCCATGAGAAAGGGGCATTCACTGGCGCAGAAAGCAAACGTGTCGGTAAATTTGAATTTGCTCAGGGCGGAACTCTATTCTTAGATGAAATTGAGTCCATGCCAATGCAGGCACAAATTCGCCTGTTGCGCGTCTTGCAAGAACGCGTCATCGAAAGGGTTGGGTCTAATGGTTTAGTCCCTCTAGACATTCGAGTGATTGCGGCAACTAAAGTCGACCTAAAGAAAGCCGCTGAAGAAGGCACTTTCCGCCAAGACCTCTATTATCGACTCAATGTTGTGACCTTAGATTTACCGCCGTTAAGAAGCCGACAAGAAGATATCCCAGCACTCTTCCACCACTTCCTACTGGTCGCTGCGGCGCGTTATGGCAAGACTGCCCCTGCCCTTCCACAAAAGGAGCTGCACGCACTTTTGGCTCATGATTGGCCGGGAAATGTTCGAGAATTACGTAATACTGCAGAGCGTTTTGTACTTTTAGGTAAGCTTTCTCACTTATCAGACAGCGCCACTGAAACTACTCAAGAACTGTCTTTGGCAGAATTGGTATCTGACTTTGAAAAAAATACGTTGAAGCAGGCACTTATTGAATGCAATGGCAGTATAAAAGAGACCATGGAGAGGCTGCAATTACCGAGGAAAACCCTCTACGATAAGATGCAAAAGCACCAGCTAACGAAAGAATCTTATAAGGTAGAACCAAACTAAATTAGATTTGGGAGCAAGATCACCTATACTTATTTCGACAACAGGATGTTATGCAATAAATATAATAAGGAAGTGGTTATGGGTGAGAAAACAAAAGTGCCATCGATTACCGATACTTTCGAGATAGATGGTATTTTTTATGCTGACAATCATGTCGATCTACACACGCCAGAATTAGAGGCAAAACGCGCTTTGTATGAGCAGATAAAGCCTCATTCAAATCGTGGCAGAAATATAGATGAGGAGGTCTAGCGACCTCCTCATTTTTTATGGATTAAATTCCATGTCAGTGAATGACTCAAATAGCTACTTGGTTATGATCTCTGGTCCCATCAAGGTGGTTGGTAACCATGTTGATACCCAAGGTACGTAAGTGACGATAATCAGGAATAAGAACATCACCCCAACCCACGGCAATGCGGCTTTTACCACGTTCATCATCGACATCTTCGCGACACCTGCGGTCACAAACAAATTGAGCCCGACAGGCGGCGTTATCATCCCTATCTCCATGTTCACCACCATCATGATACCTAGGTGAATTGGGTCGATACCGAGCGCAATTGCAATTGGGAATACCAAAGGAGCAACGATGATCAGCAAGCCTGATGGCTCCATGAACTGCCCACCAATCAAGAGTAAAACGTTTACTACAATCAAAAAGGTGATCGGACCCAAGCCCGCAGATAGCATAGACTCAGTGATCATTTGAGGAATGCGTTCTTCGGTCAGTACATGCTTAAGAATCAGAGCATTGGCAATGATAAACAGCAGCATGATCGTCAGCTTGCCTGCATCGTAAAGTGTGTCTTTGGTGTCTTTATGGAAAAACGTTTGGAACACCTTAACCAAAGCAGGCTTTGTATTGTTCTTGTCAGCGAAAGGCCCCATATCTTTATAGATAAAGTTGGCAATGAAGAAGGCATACACCGCAGCCACTGCCGCCGCTTCTGTCGGAGTAAAGATGCCGCCGTAGATACCACCTAGAATGATGACAATCAGCAGCAAGCCCCAGCTCGCATCTTTCGCAGCTGCGAACATCTCGCCCCAGCCCACAAATGGCTGTGCCGGAATCTTCTTAATACGTGCTGCGATGTAGATAGCAATCATCAACATCACACCCGCCAGCAAACCAGGAATAACGCCACCTAAGAACATACGACCTACCGATACATCGGTCGCAGCCGCGTAAACCACCATCACGATGGACGGTGGAATCAAGATCCCCAACGTACCTGCGTTACAGATAACCCCTGCCGCGAACTCTTTTGAGTAGCCGTTTTTGATCATACCTGCGATAACGATACTACCGATCGCCACTACCGTTGCAGGAGATGAACCAGAAAGGGCTGCGAACATCATACATGCCACAACCGACGCCATCGCCAAGCCGCCGCGGAACCAACCCACCATCGCGATAGCAAAACGGATAATACGTTTCGCCACGCCACCAGTAGACATAAAGCTAGAGGCCAAGATAAAGAAAGGAATCGCTAAGAGTGTGTAGTGGCCTGCAAATGCATTAAACAGCGTTTGTGCGACTGAAGCTAATGACGCATCTGAGTGCATCAATAAGAATATTACGCTCGATAAACCGAGGGAAATTGCAATTGGTACACCGACCAACATGAAAGCAATTACCATTAAAAATAGAAATAACATTGCCATGATTAGTCTTCCTTACCGTTAGATTTTGTACTCGACTCATTCGCTTTGTTCTGCGGAGTCGAATTCAATACCGCTGTTGCATCTTCGTCAGGGCCCGCTAGCACGTCTGCTTTCAGCGCATCCAGCTCTTCTTCGGCTTCGTGTCCTGCAATCATGCGGTCAAGCTTGCCTGTGACGACTTGGTAAGCAACTTGAGCAAAACGGAACGTTAGCATTGCCATACCAATCGGCAGCGCCATATAAGGAATAAAACGTGGCAGTTTCTCGTATCGCTCGCCTTCATTCAGCCAGTCAGCAAGAAACTGAAGCATCTCTGGCATTGGAATATCGTCGGTCTCGTACCATGCGCGATCGGTCGCGAATGGGTACCAATAATTCCAAGAACCGATAAGAAGTAAGATTGAAAATGCTAGGCAGCTTGTCACGGCGATGAGCGCATACACTTTGCGTAGCTTTTCTGGGGCAAGGTTGATGATCACATCAACACCAATGTGGAAGTGTTTTTTAACGCCATAAGATGCGCCCACTAACACCATCCAAGCAAACATGAACACGGTCAGTTCCAGTGCCCATAAGATGTTGTCATTGAATGCGTATCGAAATACCACGTTGGCAAAAGTAAGTAGCGTCATTGCGCCAAGGAAAAATGCGATTAGTGACTCTTCAATCACATCCGTAACTCTTCCGACTTTGGAAAAAAGAGAGGTTTCCAGTGCTGATTCGCTAGAATTTGGTTGTTCCATTTGAGGCTTTTCCATAATTGACTCCGCTTATAATTGTTTTAATAAGGAGTGACGAATACTCGCCACTCCCTTAGCGGTGTTATTGGTTTGAAGCTAACGCTGCATCGATAAGGTCTGAACCGATGTCTTTTTCAAACTTCTTCCATACTGGTTGAAGTGCAGCTACCCATGCTTCACGCTGTTCAGGCGTAAGTGTACGAACCTCACCACCCGCTTCGATGATGTTGTTTTTGTTCGCTAGGTTAACTTTTGAAGATTCTGCGTTACGCGTCTCAGACACTTCTTGAACGATAGTGCCAAGCTGTGTGCGTACATCTTCAGGTAGGTCTTTCCAGAAGTCGTTTGACGTTACAACTAGGTAATCCAAGATACCGTGATTAGTTTCGGTCACGCCGTCTTGTACTTCAAAGAACTTCTTACCGTAGATGTTTGACCATGTGTTCTCTTGACCATCGATAACTTTAGTTTGCAAGCCACCGTACACTTCTTTGAAAGACATCTTCTGTGGGTTAGCGCCTAGTTGTTCAAACTGAGCCACCAATACATCCGATGCTTGAACACGGAATTTCAAACCTTTTGCATCTTCAGGGCTGATAAGAGGTTTGTTCGCCGACATCTGTTTCATGCCATTGTGCCAAAACGCAAGACCTTGCAGGCCACGACGCTTCATCGCGTTCTTCAGCTTTTCACCAGATTCTGAGTTTTGGAAACGGTCAACGGCTTCTACGTCTTCAAATAGGAAAGGAAGGTCAAAAATGCGGTATTTCTTAGTGAACTTCTCAAATTTTGACAGCGATGGCGCCGCCATTTGAACATCACCATTTAACAGGGCTTCCAGTACCTTATTATCATCGTAAAGTGTTGAGTTAGGGAAAACTTGCATACAAGCTTTTCCATTCATTTCTGTGTTTACTCGCTCTTCCAGTAAAGAAGCGGCGATGCCTTTCGGGTGCTTATCGGTATTGGTTACATGACTGAATTTAATCACGATTTCACCAGGGTCACAGTTTGCAGCTGCATTAAAACTTGTGAGCGCCAGAGCAGATACAGACAGCAGGGTAAGAGGCTTAAACATTATTATTCTCCTTAGTAAACAAAACAGCCCTTCAATGGGAACTGCGTGCATTCACTAAGGCAATTAGCGCGCCACATTGACACAAATCATTAACAACCCTTTAACCATAAGGCTTCATGATATCTGCCTGCTGCAATCACCAACTCGCTGCAAAAATCAATGGGTGGGAAATGACACATAGAATATTTGTAAATGGGTGGGAGTTGACCAACGCATCACTAATGGATACGGCCGAATGAGGTCTGACCAAGAGCCACATTGCCGATGATACCTTGAAGTAATTTCGACCTATCCTGTAGAGTGCTGCACAACTTAGTCAGATTTACTGATCCACTACTTACCAAGAGTTGCTACCCATGAGTCAGATCTACCATCACCCAGTACAGATTTACTACGAAGATACCGATCACTCAGGTGTGGTTTATCACCCTAACTTTCTTAAATACTTTGAGCGTGCGCGCGAGCATGTGTTGGGCAGCGATAAACTGGCAGAGTTGTGGAATGAGCACGGACTAGGTTTTGCAGTCTATAAAGCCAACATGACTTTTCAAGATGGGGTTGAGTTCGCTGAGATCTGCGACATCCGAACCTCTTTTGAACTCGATGGAAAATACAAAACCTTATGGCGACAAGAGGTTTGGCGTAAAGATGCAACCAAACCTGCCGTGATTGGTGATATCGAGATGGTTTGCCTAGATAAAGACAAACAACTTCAGCCTGTACCCGCAGAAGTATTAAAAGCGATGCTTGGCGAAACGAGTTAGCCAATATTACGAATGGCTGAGAGCGAGCCGTGTTCAAGATTAGAAGCTAAAGGTTCTAGTGTAACGAACGTAAACTCAGCCAAGTAGCTTCGATTTGGGGAAGCACTTAATCTCTAATTGCATAGGAAGCGTTGCACCACCAAGCGTCACGGCAAATCGAAACTGGTTATCCAGCCTTCCTAAACTGCATTGCCAATCTGTTGAAGTATTGTCATTTTCAGCAGCATCCAACCCTACACCGTTATGGACAATGATTCCTCCATGTAACTCTGGTCGTAAACCCGACGAATGAACTGGCAGCGTTTGTTGAGTTAGATTGGAAAAATCGAACGAAAAACTTTTCAATGATGTGGCCAACCCCTTACCTGTCGCTTTGATGTACGACTCTTTCAGTGCCCACAAATCAAAAAAACGTTCTCTTTGAGATACCTCATCCAGCTCGAGTAAATCGTTAATCTCAAATTCCGAAAAGTAATGCTTCATGATCGCCGCGATATTGGTCGAACTTCTTGCGTGTTCAATATCAACACCCAATTGAACTTGCTTCCCTTCTCTCTGGCAAACTGCAATCAACAAATGTTCTTTGCTATGACTAATATTGAAATTTAACCCCGTCTTGAGTTGCTGTTTGGCGACTAAACTTGGCTTTCCTTTCTCGCCATATTCAAAGCGCCACGCTTCAGGCATCAAATCAGAATAGCGAGACAGAACTTTTCTTAGGTAATTTCGAACATACAGAGCCTGAATTTGAGATGAGGGCATTCGATAGCGCTCAACTTTAGCTATCTCATCGGCTGCCAGTCTCTTTTTGAGCTGCGATACATTGTCTGGCTGGTCATTTAAATGACTCAGAGAACATAGCCACAAATCAACAACGGAAGTTTTCATTTAACTCGAACTCACTTCTAGAAATCACTCTTCAAAACACGATTGGAACAACCAAATCGAACAAATTTAACTCATCTATGATTTAAGTGAAACCTAGAGAATACGGGAGGGAAACACCCTTCATATGCGGACTTAAAACTAATTTTTCAAATAATAACAAATTAAAACACAGATCACACTTAGCCTTACGGAACAGGCATCTATTAAATGTTACTTACAAAAATCTGACATAGATCTCACCAAGTCAAAAAATAGAGCATAAACACTAAAAAACTACTCACACCCATTAATTATCAATAAGTTAATTGCATTAAAAATACAAAAAACAAAAGTTCAGTAAAATCATCTGGTCTGAACAGATCATAGTGGCCTCTGGGAGCATTGTATCGGCCACTCACCTCGGGTAGCCTGCTCAACCATTAAACAAATTCACACGTTTTTATTGCGGATACCTGCTTTGCATAAAGCAGTACTTTGGACAGGATTTAAATGGACATTAACCTCACATTCGAATACCCCCTTCACGCATGAAACACGTTCTCAACGTCTGCAAGTCAATGAACTTCGCACCCCCTATTTCAGTCAGGTGGCCAACTTTCGGCAGCCTTACTCTTCAGCTGCGTTTGCCCAAATCTGTTTCAGATTTATTTTCGATTCAATTAAAAGCGCAGCCTCAAAACACGACATCGCCCTCAGTGATTTCAAGTGGAGACTCATAATGAGCCAACCCGAAAAAAATACACCGGAATCAGTCGACGACACTCGACTTAATAAACGTCTTAAAGACATGCCTATTGCTATCGTTGGTATGGCAAGCATGTTTGCGAACTCTCGCTACCTAAACAAATTCTGGGATTTGATCAGCGAAAAGATCGATGCAATTACCGAAGTGCCTGATACACACTGGCGCCCAGAAGATTACTACGATTCAGATCGTACTACGCCAGACAAATCTTACTGTAAGCGCGGTGGCTTCATCCCAGAAGTTGACTTCAACCCTATGGAATTCGGCCTTCCGCCAAATATCCTAGAACTGACTGATACGTCACAGCTGCTATCTCTGATCGTGGCAAAAGAAGTACTTGAAGATGCGAAACTTCCTGAAGGTTACGATCGCGATAAGATCGGTATTACACTCGGTGTAGGCGGTGGTCAGAAGATCGCTCAAAGCTTGAATGCTCGTCTTCAATACCCTGTTTTGAAAAAAGTCTTCAAGAGCAGTGGCATCAACGACGAAGACAGCGAAATGCTGATCAAAAAATTCCAAGACCAATACATCCACTGGGAAGAGAACTCGTTCCCTGGTTCATTGGGTAACGTTATTTCAGGTCGTATTGCTAACCGCTTTGACCTTGGTGGCATTAACTGTGTAGTAGATGCTGCGTGTGCAGGTTCTCTAGCCGCAATGCGCATGGCTCTGAGTGAGCTGGTTGAAGGTCGCAGTGAAATGATGATCACAGGTGGTGTGTGTACTGATAACTCACCAACCATGTACATGAGTTTCTCTAAAACACCTGCATTTACCACTAATGAAACCATTCAACCTTTCGATATCGACTCCAAAGGCATGATGATTGGTGAAGGCATTGGCATGGTTGCTCTTAAGCGTCTTGAAGATGCAGAGCGCGATGGCGACAGAATCTACTCAGTGATTAAAGGTGTCGGTTCTTCTTCGGACGGTAAGTTCAAGAGTATCTACGCGCCTCGCCCTGAAGGACAAGCAAAAGCACTAAAACGCGCTTACGATGATGCTGGTTTCGCACCGCACACGCTTGGCCTTTTAGAAGCGCACGGCACAGGTACCGCAGCAGGTGATGTGGCTGAATTTGGTGGCTTAAACTCGGTATTCAGTGAGAACAACGAAGAGAAGCAACACATTGCGTTAGGCTCTGTGAAATCTCAAATTGGTCACACCAAATCAACCGCCGGTACTGCAGGTTTAATCAAAGCTGCACTGGCACTACACCACAAAGTACTTCCGCCAACGATCAACGTGTCGAGCCCGAATCCTAAACTGGACATCGAGAACTCACCATTCTACCTAAACACACAAACGCGCCCTTGGATGCAACGTGTCGACGGCACACCGCGCCGTGCAGGTATCAGCTCATTCGGTTTTGGTGGCACTAACTTCCACGTTGTATTAGAAGAGTACACGCCAGAGCACGCTCGCGGTGACAAATACCGTCAGCGCCAAGTACCGCAAACTCTGTTATTCAGCGCAGAATCTCGTCAAGCACTGATCAATGAACTTAAACAGGTTTCAACTCAAACTGCAGATGCAGCGTTCAAACTGGAAGCGCTTGCTGAGCAACACGCTCTACGCGAAGTTGACGCTAAGCATGCTCGTCTTGGTTTAGTTGTCACTGACCAAGCAGACCTTCAAGCGCAGCTGACTCAAGCGGTCTCTATGCTTGAGAGCCAAACCAAAACACATTGGCAGATGCCAAACGGCACTAGCTACCGTGAATCGGCACTGATTGCTGGCAACGGCGCAGGTAAAGTGGCAGCGCTATTTGCAGGTCAAGGTTCGCAATATCTCAACATGGGTCGCGAGCTTGCTTGTCATTACCCTGAAATGCGCCAACAGCTTGCTCAAGCGGATCAAGTATTTGGTCAGCACAAGAAAACGGCTCTGTCGCAAATTCTGTTCCCAATTCCAACCTTCACACCAGAAGCAACCAAAGCTCAAGAAGCTGTGCTAACCAACACCGCCAATGCGCAAAGTGCAATTGGTACTGTGTCTATGGGTCAGTTCGACATCATGACTCAAGCAGGCTTCAAAGCAGACATGGTTGCAGGCCACAGCTTTGGTGAGCTAAGCGCATTATGTGCATCGGGTGTTATCTCGCAAGACGATTACTACCAGTTAGCTTTCGCTCGTGGCGATGCAATGGCGGCGACACCAGAACAAGGTGACAGCGGTACGATGTTTGCGGTCATCCTAGACGCAGACAAACTTCCAGCCGTTGAAAGCTGCATCAGCCAATTCGAAGGCGTGAGCATTGCCAACTACAACGCTCCGACTCAACTGGTTATTGCAGGTCCAACTGCGACGGTTCAACAAGCAGCACAAGCGCTAACAGAACAAGGCTTCAAAGCGATTGCTCTGCCAGTGTCTGGCGCTTTCCACACACCGCTTGTTGCTCACGCTCAAAAACCATTTGCTTCTGCAATTGATAAAGCTTCATTCAGCGCTCCAACACTGCCGCTTTACTCAAATGCAACGGGCAAGCTGCACAGCAAAGACGCTAAAGCGATCAAGAAAGCGTTCAAGCAACACATGCTGCAATCGGTTCGTTTTAGCGAGCAAATTGAAGCGATGTACGAAGCCGGTGCGCGTGTATTCGTTGAGTTCGGTCCCAAGAACATTCTTCAAAAGCTGGTTGAAAAAACACTGGCTGATAAGAACGAAGAACTTTATGCAATCAGCATCAACCCAAACCCTAAAGGCGACAGTGACCAACAGCTTCGTTTAGCTGCCGTTCAACTGTGCGTGGCTGGTGTTTCATTAGACAACATTGACCCTTACCAAGCTGACATTGCTGAACCTGCAAAGGCATCACCAATGAACATCAAGCTGAATGCAACCAACTACATCAGCCCTGCTACTCGTAAGAAAATGGATCAATCATTGGCTTCGGGCAACGTCACCGAAAAGACTGAGATTGTTGAAGTGAAAGTTGAAGTCGAGAAAATCGTGGAAAAAGAAGTGATTAAAACAGAAATCGTTGAAGTACCTGTGGCTGCTCCTCAAGCTTCAAATGTACAACAGTCAGTTGCAGCAGCGCCAAGTGCACAAGTAGCTCAGCAACCTCAAGTGGCGCAAGCTGCACCAGCGACTATTCAACCAACAGCTTCAGTAACGGTTGATGAGTCTTCACTGCAATCATTCTTCAATGCTCAACAACAAGCAGCAGAAGTACATCAGCAGTTCCTTGCGATTCCTCAGCAATACGGTGACACGTTCAACACCCTAATGTCTGAGCAAGCGAAAATGGCAACAGCAGGCGTAGCAATTCCTGAGAACCTACAGCGTTCTATGGAGATGTTCCACCAGCACCAAGCTGAAACGCTAAAAGCTCACGCTCATTACCTAGAAATGCAAGCGCACAGCAACAACTCAGCACTTAACATGCTGACGCAAGGTTCAGTCGAAACAGCACAACCAACCTTCATTGCTTCTGTAAATGCTCAGCCAGCGATTCAAGCTCCAGCTACTCCAACAGCTATCATCCAACAGCCTGTAGCTCAAGTACAAGCAGCACCTGTTCAAAATGTGGTAGCTCAGAAAGCTCCAGTACAGAAAGCCGTTCCTGCAGCTCAAGCAGCAGCGCCTGTTGCAGCCCAACCTGTACCAGTTAAAGCACAACCAGCTCCTGTAGCAGCACCAGTAGCAGTACAATCAGCCGATGCTGAAAAAGTAATGCTTGAAGTCGTTGCCGAGAAAACGGGTTACCCAACGGAAATGCTTGATCTAGAAATGGACATGGAAGCAGACCTTGGTATCGACTCAATCAAGCGCGTAGAGATCCTTGGTACCGTTCAAGACGAAATGCCAAACCTACCTGAGCTGAACCCTGAAGATCTAGCTGAGTGTCGTACTCTTGGTGAAATCGTTACTTACATGAACAGCAAGATGCCAGCATCAGCGCCTGTGGCAGCACAGCCAAGCGCAGCCGTTCCTGTTCAAGCCGCTAACGGTCTTGATGCGAAAGTCGTTCAACAAACCATGCTTGAAGTGGTTGCTGAGAAGACAGGTTACCCAACGGAAATGCTTGATCTAGAAATGGATATGGAAGCAGACCTTGGTATCGACTCAATCAAACGTGTTGAGATTCTAGGCACGGTTCAAGATGAACTGCCTACTCTTCCAGAGCTAAACCCTGAAGATTTAGCTGAGTGCCGCACTCTTGGCGAAATTGTTGCTTACATGAATACTAAAAGCATGAACAGTAAACTTCCGACTTCTGCACCAGTTGCAGCAAAAACGGAAGTAGTGGCGCCAGCAGCAGCTAACAATGGACTAGATGCAGCTGTTGTTCAGAAGACGATGTTAGAAGTGGTAGCAGAGAAGACGGGCTACCCGACTGAAATGCTAGATCTAGCAATGGATATGGAAGCCGACCTTGGTATCGATTCAATCAAGCGTGTTGAGATTCTTGGTACGGTTCAAGATGAACTACCGACTCTTCCAGAACTAAACCCTGAAGACTTAGCTGAATGTCGCACTCTAGGCGAAATCGTAGCCTACATGAACAGCAAGCTTCCAGCTTCTGCTCCAGTAGCAGCTCAAGCATCTGCGCCAGCAGTATCAAACGGTTTAAACGCAGAACAAGTTCAAAGCACAATGTTGAGCGTAGTAGCGGATAAAACGGGCTACCCAACAGAAATGCTCGACCTAGCAATGGACATGGAAGCTGACCTTGGCATCGACTCAATCAAACGTGTTGAGATCCTTGGTACGGTTCAAGACCAACTACCAACCTTGCCAGAGCTAAACCCTGAAGACCTAGCTGAGTGTCGTACTCTGGGTGAAATTGTAGACTACATGAACAGCAAGCTAGCTCCGAATTCGGAAGCAGCGACAGTAGCTCCTGCTCCAGAAGCCGCTGTAGAAAGCACGAGCAACGACCTAAACCCTGCTCACGTTCAATCAACTATGATGGAAGTGGTTGCCGACAAAACAGGCTACCCAGCAGAAATGCTCGACCTAGCGATGGACATGGAAGCTGACCTTGGTATCGATTCGATTAAACGCGTTGAGATCTTGGGTACGGTTCAAGACCAGCTACCAACGCTGCCAGAGCTAAACCCTGAAGACTTAGCTGAGTGTCGTACTCTTGGTGAAATCGTTACCTACATGCAAAGCAAGCTATCCGTTGCTGCACCTGTAGCGACTGCTAAAGCTGAATCAGTAACGCCTATCGCAGAAACAGCGACAGCGGAACTTCCTCCACACAATGAGGTAGCGCTAAAAAAGCTACCAGCGGCAGATAAACTCGTCGATTGTTTCTCAAAAGACGCTTGTGTCGTGATCACAGATGATGGTCACAACGCCGGTGTTCTAGCAGAAAAGTTGACCGCTAACGGCATTCAAGTTGCTGTAGTGCGTAGTGCTCTTTCTGCCGCGTCACCTTTAAACAGTGAAATCGCAAGCTACACACTCAACAGCGTCGATGATGCTGGTGTGACTGCAGTTATTAACGACATCGAAGCAGACCTTAAAACGTCGAACAAAGTGATTGCTGGCTTCATTCACCTACAAGCTATCGTTGATGCTAAACAAAGCAACGAGCAAGCGGTTAACTTGAATGCAGACTCAAGAGCTTCACTGACGACAGCGTTCTTATTCGCCAAGCACCTAAATGGCCAACTGAATGCCGTTTCTGGTCGTAGCGTGTTCTTCACACTAAGCCGTATCGATGGTGGCTTTGGTTACCTAGATACTAAGCAATTAGCGAATGCAGAACTTAACCAAGCGGCTCTATCTGGTCTAACTAAGACACTGAGCCATGAATGGTCAAACGTATTCTGCCGTGCATTGGATGCTGACGCTTCTATTGATGCTCGTCACCTAGCTGAAGCTATCACAGGTGAACTGTTCGATATCGATACCAACACGGTTGAAATCGGCCTTAGCCATACGGAAAACGGTGAATCTGGTCGTGCAACACTGATTGCGACAACACCAGGCGCTGCACAAACTAAAAACACAGGCGCTCAACTCACCAAGAGCGACAAAGTTCTCGTAACTGGTGGCGCTAAAGGCGTGACGTTTGAATGTGCACTGACGCTTGCTAAGCAATGTAAATCTCATTTCGTTCTTGCAGGTCGTAGTAAGCATATTACTTCAGTTGAGCTACCTCAGTGGGCACAAGGTATGCAAGAGAAAGAGCTAAAACCAGCGGCTATCGCTCACCTACAAGCAACAGGTGACAAACCAACGCCGAAGAAAGTAGATGCCTTGCTAAAACCTGTATTGAGCAGCCTTGAAATCAACGCAGCACTTGCCGCTTTCAATGAGATCGGCGCGAGCGCTGAATACCTAAGCCTAGATGTATCGAACCATAAGTCAGTAGCAAAAACACTGGCAAACTTCGAAGGCATCACAGGTCTTATCCACGGTGCAGGTGTACTGGCTGACAAGCATATTCAAGACAAAACGCTTGATGAACTGAACATGGTTTACGGCACCAAAGTGGGCGGACTAGAAGCGGTTCTTGGTGGTCTTGATAGCAGCAAGCTAAAACTGATTGCTTTGTTCTCTTCGGCGGCGGGTTTCTACGGAAACACAGGCCAAAGCGATTACTCAATGTCCAACGAGATCCTGAACAAAGCGGCTCTACAGCTGTCTGCTCGTAACCCTCAAGCGAAAGTGATGAGCTTCAACTGGGGACCGTGGGACGGTGGCATGGTCAACGCAGCACTGAAACGTATGTTTACAGAGCGCGGTGTGTACGTAATTCCTCTTCAGGCGGGTGCAGAGCTATTTAGTTCTCAACTACTGAACGAAACTGGCATTCAACTGCTGGTTGGTACGAGCATGCAAGGTTCTGACAACAAGGAAGCTGCTGTAAAAAAGCTTAATGCGGAGTCTGTGCACCTTGCAGAGAGTCCGCTGAATACAAGCATTACTGTGACACGTCATCTTGATCCAAAGGCATTGCCTTTCATTCAAGATCACTGCATTGCCGGTAACCCAGTGTTACCGACAGTGTGTGCCATCCAATGGATGCGTGAAGTCGCAGAGCAACTGTTAGGGGTGAACGTTAGCGTTCACAACTACAAACTGCTGAAAGGTGTGATTTTTGATACTGATGAAGTGAAAGAGCTGAAACTGGTTCTTTCCTCTGATGCTAAATCAAAAGATCAGCTAAAAGCAGTAATCAGCTGCCAAGGACGACCACAGTATCAAGCTCAGTTGCAAGTTGCCTCTGTGCAAATGTCTGAAGATGTTCAACAAGCGTCGACAAAACGCTTTGAAGCCAGCACTTCAGCACCTGTAACAACGGCACAAGCTCTATACAGTGACGGCACTCTGTTTCATGGACCAAGATTGCAAGGTATTACCTCAGTTGAGCGCTTTGACGACTTAGGCTTATTGGCTCAGTGCCAGTTGCCTCAGATTGAAAACAGCGACTGCGGATCATTTATTCCTAAGCAAGGCTTTGGCGATAGCCAACCATTTGCTGAAGATTATCTGTTGCAAGCCATGTTGGTATGGGCTCGATTGAAATACGGCGCGGCAAGCCTACCGTCTGCAATCGGTGAGTTTGTGTGTTACGCACCGATGCACAATGGTGACCAAGGTTGGCTAGAACTGAGCGTGATAAAAAGCACGACTCGTTCACTGCAAGCTGATATCTCGCTTTACCACCAAGATGGTCGTTTAAGCGCAGTAATGAAAGGTGCCAAAGTCACCATCAGCAAGAGCTTAAATGACGCATTTTTGCCAAAATCTAGCTCAGCAGTGCCGAAGAAAGAAGCGACTAAGAACCCAGAAAAGGAGCAATTGTCATAGTGACTGTTCCTACTAATAAAGCGATGCCATTGCGCATCGCTCTTTTAGCTCAGCCAGCAAACGCGGCTGAGCTTTCTGCCGACTTATTTCCCTCGTTCCCAGAGATGATAACTGTTGTGGTTGATGGCAATTTTAATCAAGCACTTGCTCACGCCATCGAGACAGTCAATCAAGATAATGTCGTTAAGCTCTGTTTGGATCATCACTCACCATCATTGTTGATGTTAAGTGCGCTGAATGCTGCTCAGAATAAGATTCACCCACACGCGAATTTGGCGAGCTTTGTAGATACAGCTACCGGAAATAGCATTCAGCTAGCTCTGGATATTGCACGCCGCCCCGCTTCAGATTTAAGTCATCAACAGCAACACTCTGACTTATCGGCTTCGCAGCAGTTTGATGAATTGTTGAATATAGTTAATGCGATATCGAGCCGTTCATTACCGAGCCATTACTGGTTCACTGAGCCAAACAAAGCACGTGTTGCTGCGTTAACTTTCAGTAACGATAGCCCAAAAGCCACCAGCCTGATATTGACTCAAGCGACCGGTTTGCACGAGCCAAAGCCATTGCTATCCAGCGAGAGTTTGATGTTTGTGGTTTCTGGCTGCGAGCAAACTGAATTGGTTTCTCAGTTGGCCTCACTAAGAGCTGAGCTTAAATGCGTTAGTGATTCGGCAGACAGAGAACTTGCTATCGCCAGCTTGATGTATTCAAACCTAAGTCATTTCCAAAGCGCTCAACACAATGCTGACTGTGGTGCGAATATCGTGATTCAGGCGGCTTCAATCGATGCTGCACTGCAAGAGATCACAGCGCTAGAAAATGCGTTGCCAAAAATAATGGCTGACAATAGCCAATACAAGACTCCAGCAGGCAGTTGTTTCTCACCAAAGCCTCAAAGCAAAGGTGGCGTTGCATTTGTTTACCCTGGTGTTGGCACGGTTTATCCCGGTATGTTGCGCGATTTTCACCACCATTTCCCACAGTTATTTGCTCGTTTAGAACGTGAGGGTAACTTGAAAGAGATGCTGCAGGCAGAGAAAACCTACGCTGAAGATTCGCAAGAAATGTCGCTTAGTGAATTGGCAATTGCCGGTGTAGGCAGTAGTTACCTGTTAACACAACTGCTATGTGATGAATTCAAAGTGCAGCCAGATTTCGCTTTGGGTTACTCCAAGGGTGAGGCTTCCATGTGGGCCAGCTTAAATGTTTGGAAAAACCCACATGCGTTGATTGAGATGACTCAAACTAGCCCTATTTTCACCACGGCAATTTCTGGCGAACTCACTGCAGTGCGTCAAGATTGGCAGCTGAACGGCGACGAAAGCATCCAATGGAACAGCTTTGTGGTTCGCAGTGATGCGCAAGCGATTGAGGCTCTGTTACCAGAGTTTCCACGCGCTTATCTCGCTATCATCCAAGGTGACACTTGCGTACTGGCAGGTTGTGAAAGCACATGTCGTGCATTGCTCAAAAAACTGGGTAAACGTGGCATTGCCGCGAATCGTGTTACCGCAATGCACACCACACCAGCATTGAGCCAACATAGCCAAGTGCGTAAGTTTTACACGCAACCACTGTTCGACGAATTGCCAAAGCATATCCGCTTTATCAGCGCAGCAGGTCTAACGACGGGCGCACCAATCAATATCGACAGCGACAGCATCGCCCTTTCAATTGCCGATACTTTCTGTTCGACGCTGGATTTCACCGCGTTGATCCAGAGTGTGCGTCAGCAAGGTGCTCGTCTGTTTGTCGAAGTAGGTGCCGATCGTCAAACCAGCACATTGATCGACAAGATCAATCGTAGCGACAACGTAGCCGACCAGTACTGCACAATCGCTTCCAATGCCAAGGGTGGTGACGATATTGTCACGCTCATCAAGTGTATTGGCCAGCTCATTACTCATCAAATTCCACTGTCTGTCGAGCCACTTATTCAAGGGCTAGAACAACAGATCACCGCCGCTAAGCAATTACGTGGTGTGCCTCAAGGCAGCGCAGTGAATCATCAAGGAGAGCTAGTATGAGTTCTCAATCGAACCAGTATCAGGCTCAAACTAAGAATAAGCAGCAAGTGAAGTGCAATAAGATCGCGATTGTTGGTATTGCTAACCAGTATCCAGAAGCGGATACGCCAAAAGACTTTTGGCAAAACTTGCTAGATAAAAAAGATTCTCGCACCACATTAAGCGCTGAAAAGTTAGGTGCTAAACCTGAAAGCTATCAGGGCGTGCAAGGCGAATCAGACCGCTTTTACTGTGATAAAGGCGGCTACATCGAAAACTTCAATTTCGACAGCAATGGCTACCGCTTAACAGCTGAGTCATTCAACGGTGTTGACCAAAGTTTCCTATGGGCTTTGGACACCAGTCGTAAGGCTTTAGTCGACGCTGGCATTGATCTGAATGCCGATGTTTTAGAGCGCACAGGCGTGATCATGGGTGCCCTTTCGTTCCCAACCACACGCTCAAACGACTTGTTTCTGCCGATATATCACTCGGTGGTCGAGAAAGCACTACAAGCTAAATTGGCTAATGACCAGTTTTCACTGCTACCAACTAATGAAACCGCTCAAGACCTCAACCCGATCAACGGCGCTGCTGCACATAACGCCTCTAAGTTAGTGGCTGATGCATTGGGTCTAGGCAACGTGCAGCTTAGCCTAGACGCGGCATGTGCAAGCTCAGTGTATTCATTGAAGTTAGCGTGTGATTACTTGAACACGGGCAAAGCCGACATGATGTTGGCAGGTGCGGTATCCGGTGCTGACCCATTCTTTATCAACATGGGTTTCTCCATCTTCCACGCTTACCCTGACCACGGTGTGTCGGTTCCGTTTGATAGCAACAGTAAAGGTCTGTTTGCTGGCGAAGGTGCGGGGGTTTTAGTCCTAAAACGCTTAGCTGATGCAGAGCGTGATGGCGACAATATTTACGCAGTCGTCAGCGGTATTGGTTTGTCGAACGATGGCCGAGGCCAGTTTGTATTAAGCCCAAATAGCAAGGGACAAGTCCAAGCCTTTGAACGCGCTTACGAGGCTTCAAACCTAACACCAGACAGCATCGAAGTAATTGAGTGTCACGCAACCGGCACACCGTTAGGTGACAAGGTTGAGCTAACCTCAATGGAACGTTTCTTTGCTGACAAACTGAATGGTTCTAACCCGCCATTGATTGGCTCTGCGAAGTCCAACCTCGGTCACTTACTGACTGCGGCGGGTATGCCGGGGATCATGAAGATGATTTTTGCGATGAAAGAAGGTGTTCTTCCGCCAAGTATTAATTTGGACAAGCCGCTATCGTCGCCAGAAGGTTTATTTGGCTCACAGACGCTACCAACGCAAGTTCAACCTTGGCCAAGTAAAGCGGGCAACTCAGAGCGCTGTTCGGGTGTTTCTGTATTTGGTTTCGGTGGTTGTAACGCACACTTACTGCTTGAAGCGTACTCAGATAAGAGTCATGTAAACCAGACTCTAGAGTCTGCGTCTCCAAGACTACAGCCGTCTAATTTAAGCATTACTGGCCTAGCGTCTCACTTCGGTTCTCTGCAAAGCATCAACGCGCTGAGCACTGCGATTGAAACCAACAACGATGCTTTCATTGCTTTGCCTAAGAAGCGCTGGAAAGGTTTAGACCAACATCCAGAACTGCTGAATCAGTTTGGTTTACACGGCATTCCAAACGGGGCTTACATCGATCAATTCGACCTCGATTTCCTACGCTTCAAAGTACCGCCGAATGAAGATGACCGTTTGATCTCTCAGCAGTTGCTACTGATGAAAGTTGCAGACGAAGCGATCAAAGATGCCAAGCTTGTGGCAGGCCAAAAGGTTGCAGTACTGGTAGCGATGGAAACTGAGCTTGAGATGCACCAATTCCGTGGACGCGTAAACCTGCATAGCCAATTGGCTGACAGCTTTGCCAACATGGGTATTGAGCTAACACAAGACGAATACCAATCGCTAGAAACCATCGCGATGGACAGTGTGATGGACGCAGCCAAACTGAACCAATACACCAGTTTCATCGGCAATATCATGGCTTCGCGCATCTCTTCATTATGGGACTTTAATGGCCCTGCCTTTACGATTTCAGCCGCTGAACAGTCAGTTGCTCGTTGTGTCGATGTCGCGCAAAACCTGATGTCGCAAGAATCCATGGATGCAGTCGTGATTGCAGCCGTCGACCTAAGCGGCAGTGCGGAACATGTGATTCTGAAGAACAGCGTGAGCCCAGTGTCGCTTGATCCAAAATTCGGACAACCGCAAGACGGCAGTTGGAATGTGGGCGAAGGCGCAGGTGCAATTGTTCTTGTGGAAGAAGGTCGAGTAGCGAGCAACCAAGACACAGCTTACGGCAGCATTAACGCCTTGGCCTTTGGCTCAAGCGAGCGTAACAACGCCGTTGTTGATGAGTTACTGACTCAAGTCGGTATGAGCTCAAACGATGTTTCTCTGCTTGAGCTTAACCATGCACCTGAGTCTTTGTCACACGAGCTTGTATCTCTCAACTTAGAAGTTACCAAGACCACTCAAGCGAGCCAACGTGTTGGTCACTGCTCTGCAGCTTCTGGCATGGCAAGCCTGCTACACGGTCTCCTCAACCTGAACCTTGAGTCTCTGAATCCAAATATCAGCTCTAAGAGCGCGATTGTTGCCAACATCAGCGAAGGACAATGTTCACAGCTGCTAATAAGCCAGTCGAGTGTTGAATCTCAATCACTATCGGTTCGTTTAAGCAGTGAACTGGCGAGTGATGCTAAACGTCAATTGGTTAAGCAAGTGACTCTCGGTGGTCGCGATATCTATCAACATATTGCCCAAACCCCAGTGACTAACTTAGCAACGATTCAACAGAAAGCTTCTGGCAAACAAGCAGCAAAAGTGGCGTCGATTCCAACGACAGCAAACATCAAAGCAGCCCTTGCGCAAAAAGAGTTAGAGAAGAAGGCATTAGCGCAGAACGCGGTAGAGCCAGTCATCGAAACTCCTACATCAGTATCCCCTACTCTGGCGCCAACTCGTCACAGTCAGCTAACAGGTAACCACAGCAATATGACTCATGTCCTATCCGCTAAAAATGGCGTATCAAATATCGACGCTAATACGGATGCAGCATCACAGCCGTCTGTAACACCACACAACCAAGCTTTTGCTCAAAATCAGCAAGCAGCTCAACAGGTACACAAAGCATTCCTGCACACTCGAGCCCAAGGCATGCAGATGGCTGATGCGCTATTAAAAGCACAGTTAAACGCAATTACGTCTGGTTTAGATAGCTCAGCCGAAACATCAACTCAGCCTGTGCAAGCTCAACCAGCTCAGGTTCAGTCAGCGCCAGTAAACGCACTTGCGACACCAGCACCAGTAAAACCTATCCGTAAACCATGTATCTGGGATTACGATGATCTGGTTGAATACGCTGAAGGCGACATCGCCAATGTATTTGGCCCTGACTACGCGATCATCGATAGCTACTCGCGCCGCGTTCGCCTACCAACCACAGACTACCTATTGGTATCTCGTGTAACCAAGCTCAACGCGACAGTGAACGAATACAAGCCAAGCACCATGACCACAGAGTACGACATCCCAGTTGATGCGCCGTATCTTGTTGATGGTCAAATCCCTTGGGCTGTAGCGGTAGAATCTGGTCAGTGTGACCTAATGCTGATCAGCTACTTAGGCATTGATTTCGAAAACAAAGGCGAGCGTGTTTATCGCCTGCTTGATTGTACACTGACCTTCCTTGGCGACTTGCCTCGTGGTGGCGATACGCTGCGTTACGACATCTCAATCAACAGCTTTGCTCGCAATGGCGACACGCTACTGTTCTTCTTCTCGTACGAATGTTTCGTTGGCGACAAGATGATC
Source organism: Vibrio sp. 10N.222.55.C6 (assembly GCF_041473395.1). NCBI lineage: Bacteria > Pseudomonadati > Pseudomonadota > Gammaproteobacteria > Vibrionales > Vibrionaceae > Vibrio > Vibrio sp. 10N.222.55.C6. The sequence goes on along the minus strand of NZ_JBFRSD010000019.1, from coordinate 116,093 downwards.
CTGAAAATGGATAACGGCTGTGCGGGCTTCTTCACTGATGAAGAGCTAGCCGATGGCAAGGGCGTGATTCACACTGAAGATGAAATCAAGGCTCGTAAACTTGCCACTAAGCAACGTTTCGACCCTATGTTGCACTGCCCTAAAACCCAGTTTAACCACCAAGAACTGCGCCACCTACTGACTGCAAACATTGCAGAGTGTTTTGGCCCGACTCACCAATCTGATCGCCACCAGCCTTCTTTGTGCTTCAGCGCAGAGAAGTTCATGATGATCGAAAAGGTTAGCCGTGTTGAACCGCAAGGTGGCACATGGGGACTTGGTCTGATTGAAGGTCACAAACAGCTAGAGCCTGAGCACTGGTACTTCCCTTGTCACTTCAAAGATGACTCAGTAATGGCTGGCTCTTTGATGGCAGAAGGTTGTGGTCAACTGCTGCAATTCTTCATGATGCACCTTGGCATGCACACGCTTGTTCAAAATGGTCGTTTCCAACCGCTTGAAAATGCCCCTCAACAAGTACGCTGTCGTGGTCAAGTTCTACCACAATCGGCAGAACTGACTTACCGCATGGAAGTGACCGAGATTGGTCTAAGCCCTCGCCCATACGCGAAAGCTAACATCGATATTTTACTGAATGGCAAAGTGATTGTTGATTTCCAAAACTTGGGTGTGATGATCAAAGAAGATGACGAATGTACTCGTTACCTGCCTTCTTTAGAAACAGCTGTCGCGACCCCTGTTATCGAAAACTTGGGCCATACACCCGCCATTAATCAGCAGGCTTCAGCAAATGCGCCGTTGATGGCGCAAATTGAAGACCTAGAAACAGCGCCAAATAAAGGCGTGATTCCTCTTCAACATGTTGAAGCTCCGGTAACGCCTGATTACCCGAACCGCACACCCGATACGGTTCCATTCACGCCATACCACATGTTCGAATTCGCGACTGGCGACATCGAAAAATGTTTCGGCCCTGATTTCTCTATCTACCGTGGGATGATTCCACCACGTACTCCGTGTGGCGACTTGCAGTTAACCACTCGTGTCGTTGAGATCGACGGCAAGCGTGGCGACTTCAAGAAACCTTCATCGTGTATCGCTGAATACGAAGTGCCAGAAAATGCATGGTACTTTGATGAAAACAGCCACCATACCTTGATGCCTTACTCGGTGTTGATGGAGATTTCACTGCAGCCAAACGGCTTCATCTCTGGCTACATGGGCACCACACTAGGCTTCCCAGGTGAAGAACTGTTTTTCCGTAACCTAGACGGCAGCGGCAAAATGCTGCGTAACGTCGACTTGCGTGGCAAAACGATCACCAACGATTCTCGCCTGCTTTCAACCGTAATGATGGGTACAAACATCGTACAGAGCTTTAGCTTCGAACTGAGCACTGACGGCGTGCCATTCTACGAAGGTACAGCGGTATTTGGTTACTTCAAAGGCGCAGCACTGAAAGACCAACTGGGTTTGGACAACGGTAAGGTGACTCATCCTTGGCACGTTGATAACAACCGCACGCCGGATGTAAACATCAACCTGCTAGACAAAACGACGCGTTACTTCAATGCACCTGTCTCGTCTACTGGTGAAGTACAAGAGCACTACAAATTGGCCGGCGGTCGTTTGAACTTTATCGATACCGTGCAGATCACTAGCGATGGTGGTAAAGACGGTCTTGGTTACCTATACGCTGAGCGTACGATTGACCCAAGTGATTGGTTCTTCCAATTCCACTTCCATCAAGATCCTGTAATGCCAGGTTCTCTAGGTGTCGAAGCGATCATCGAGCTGATGCAAACCTATGCGCTAAACAAAGATCTTGGCGCTGACTTCCGCAATCCAAAGTTCGGTCAAATCCAATCTGAAGTGAAATGGAAATACCGTGGTCAGATTAACCCTCTGAACAAACAGATGTCTCTCGATGTACATATCACAGCGGTTAAAGACGAAGACGGCAAACGCATCATCGTTGGTGACGCAAACCTGAGCAAAGATGGTCTGCGTATTTACGAAGTGAAAGACATCGCAATTTGTATCGAAGAAGCCCCTGCTACCGATAAAGCTTCTGGTATCAATAAAGCTTAAGCCGCCATTAGAGACAGAGAATTAGGAAAGAATTTAGTATGACAACTCAAACTACTATCAATAACGAAAAGCTATCTCCGTGGCCTTGGCAGATCGAAGAGAGCACAACTCGCTTTGATAACGCAGCAATGTCGACAATATTGAAAGACTTAAGCCTTGCTTGTTACGTCGTGAACCACCCAGAAAAAGGTTTAGGCGTAAGCCAAAAATCTGAGATTGCATCGGGCGATTCAGCAAGCTCAGCGAACAGCCAACCTGTTAGCGCCTTTGCTCCAGCTCTTGGTACACAAAGCCTAGGCGACGAAGAGTTTCGTCGCTGTCATGGCGTAAAATACGCGTACTACGCAGGCGCAATGGCCAACGGCATCTCATCTGAAGAGCTTGTAATTGCGCTTGGTCAGGCAGGCATTCTTTGTTCATTTGGCGCGGCAGGCTTAATCCCGTCTCGCGTTGAGCAAGCGATCAACCGTATTCAAGCAGCGCTACCAAACGGCCCTTACGCGTTTAACCTGATTCACAGCCCAAGTGAACCTGCACTAGAGCGCGGCAGTGTAGAGCTGTTTTTGAAGCACAAAGTGAAAACGGTTGAGGCTTCAGCCTTCTTAGGTTTAACACCGCAAATTGTTCACTATCGTGCTGCTGGTCTAAGCCGTGATGCAAAAGGCGAAATCCAGATTGGCAACAAAGTCATCGCAAAAGTGAGCCGTACTGAAGTCGCAAGCAAGTTCATGCAGCCTGCTCCTGTGAAAATGCTGCAAGCTTTGGTTGATGAAGGTCGAATCACAGCAGAACAGATGGAGCTAGCACAGTTGGTTCCAATGGCGGATGACATTACTGCAGAAGCGGATTCTGGTGGTCACACCGATAACCGCCCTCTAGTTACCCTGTTACCAACGATTCTTGCGTTGAAAGAACAGATCCAAGCTCAGTACCAATTCAAAACACCGCTGCGTGTTGGTTGTGGTGGTGGCGTCGGCACGCCTGACGCAGCTCTAGCAACGTTTAACATGGGCGCGGCATACATTGTTACTGGTTCTATTAACCAAGCCTGTGTTGAAGCTGGCGCGAGCGAACACACACGTAAGCTGCTTTCGACAACTGAAATGGCTGACGTGACTATGGCTCCGGCAGCAGACATGTTCGAAATGGGCGTGAAGCTGCAAGTGGTTAAGCGCGGTACCTTGTTCCCAATGCGTGCAAACAAGCTTTACGAGCTTTATACACGTTACGATTCTATTGAAGCGATTCCAGTAGAAGAGCGTCTGAAGCTAGAGAAGCAAGTATTCCGTTCAACACTGGATGACATTTGGGCGGGGACTGCGGCGCACTTTAACGAGCGCGATCCTAAACAGATCGAACGTGCTGAAGGCAACCCAAAGCGTAAAATGGCGTTGATCTTCCGTTGGTACTTAGGGCTTTCTAGCCGCTGGTCAAACACAGGTGAACAAGGTCGTGAAATGGATTACCAAGTATGGGCTGGCCCTGCACTTGGCGCATTCAACGCATGGGCAAAAGACAGCTACCTAGATGATTACCAACAGCGTAATGCGGTCGACCTTGCTAAGCACCTGATGCACGGTGCTGCGTACTTGGCTCGTGTTAACCTGCTTACCTCACAAGGTATCAAGCTTGATCCAGAACTAGCACGATGGAAGCCAACTCAAAGAATGGCGTAAATGACCTAAATGGACTGGTTGACGAGTAACTAATTACTCAGCGACAGGAAACAAAAAAGCGACCTTATCGGGTCGCTTTTCTTTTGGTTGTTCTTGCCAGGCTCGCTACAAAATTAAGACTTCTGCATACGCTTTTTCAAGCGCGCTAAATCAATTGCACTTGAGCGTACAGTAAGCTTGATGCATTCGTAGTCGTATTCTTCCTTCACCACACTCATGTTTGAGCGAATCTCACCGATAATGCCTTGTCCAGAATAAGGAATCGTGATCTCTTCTTCGATCATGCCTTGTTCAGCCACACCCACAATGTACTTGTGTAGTTTGGTGATATCGAGCGGGTCACGAGTCGAGGTCAGCATTGCATCTGGGAATTCTTCAATCAGCTCTAACTGTTCTTCTTCGCTCAATCTATCGCACTTGTTCAGTACCAATAGTTTTTCGCTGCCTTCAACGCCCACTTGCGCTAATACTTCGTGTACCACATCAAGCTGTGCGCGGAATGAAACATCAGAAGCATCAACCACATAAAGCAGTAATGAAGCATCATGCGCTTCTGCTAGTGTTGAGTGGAATGAAGCAACCAGATCGTGTGGCAGTTTCTTGATGAAACCCACCGTATCTGACACTAAGATACGCGGCTGAGTGATCGGCTGAAGTGCACGAACCGTGGTATCTAAGGTCGCGAATAGCTTATCTTCACCGCTCACTTCGGTTGCGGTCATAGCGCGCATCATCGAAGATTTACCCGCGTTGGTGTAGCCAACCAGAGCAACAGTGAAAAGCTCCGAACGCTGAGTGCGTCGGTTCTTCATTTCGTCCTGTACGCTAACCAGCTCACGTTTAAGCGCAGCAATTTGATCACGTACTTTACGGCGGTCTAGCTCTAATGAAGTTTCACCAGCACCCTGACCCATTTGACGCTCTTTATCACCGTCGGCTGTTTCACGCAGTCGAGGCACTAGGTAGTTTAGTCGAGCGATTTCAACTTGCAGACGTGCGGTACGAGTACGAGCATGACGGCTGAAGATCTCAATGATGATACCAGTACGGTCAAACACCTCGACACCCAAGTGAGCTTCTACATTACGCAGTTGAGATGGGCTCAAATCACAGTCGAATACCACTACGTCAGCAGTACCAAACTCCACGTCTTCAGATGGAAGATCATCAAAATCTAACTCATCGATACCAGCACGAAAATCAAAAGACTCATCGATAAAATCTTCATCTTCGGCTTCTTCAATCGAACCTTGGTAACCGGTTAAGTGTGCAATTTCTGCAAGCTTACCTGCGCCCAACACGTTTTGTCGTTGTGTTGAACTGTGGTGCTGTGATTGTGTACCGACCACTTTAAACCCTAGGGTTGTTACTAAGCGAGCAAGTTCGGCAAGAGACTCTTTTGCTTCGTCACCTTTGAAGTCCGGTGTCGTAATAGAAATAAGTAAAGCGTTACTAGCTGAGGGTTTTGCTGTTAGTTTCATGTATTCTTCTGTTTATGCACTAATGTGCAACCTAGTATTTGGTCTAAAGTAGCGCGATCCTACGCTGTTCTCGGTCAGCTTTATAGAGCTAACGGAGGCTAATTAGCGATATTATTGCAGTTAATCCATTTATCTCGTTTATCCCTCTGTTTTCGTGAGGAAATAAAACAGGCTAAAACACAAAAAAGACAGCATCACGTTACTTATTATAAGTTAGTGATACTGCCTTTGTTTAAGCTTAGACTCTCATTGAGCTACTGTCTCAAAAACTAAAAATCAATTCTCGCTTCAGTCTGAGCATCAAAGAATACCGCCTTTGATAAGTCAAAATGCAGCGGCGCCATTTGCCCAACTGACACTTCAAATTCTGGCGACAAGCGACACGCTACTTCTTGGTCGTTCACTTTCACCATCGCAATCGTATCTGGCCCTGTAGGTTCCAAGACTTCCAGCTGTAAATCTAGCTTGGTCGTTGCCGACACATCTTCACTTTCCTGCTCAGTGATGTGTTCAGGGCGCAGGCCAATCACCACTTCTTTGCCATCTTGTTCACGCATGCTTTGTGGTAATCGAATGTGGTGCTCTTGCTCAGACGTACCCGTTACTTTGATGATCGGATTCTGATCATCATCCAAATCCACCATGGTCTTAATGAAGTTCATTGATGGTGAACCCATAAAGCCCGCGACAAACATATTGTTTGGCTTGGTGTAGATCTCTTGCGGCGTACCGAGTTGCTGCAGTTCACCATCTTTCATCACCGCAATACGATCCGCCAAGGTCATCGCCTCTATTTGGTCATGGGTGACGTAAACAATGGTGGTGTTAAGCTTTTGGTGAAGGCGTTTAATCTGATGACGCATTTCAACACGCAGCTTGGCATCCAAGTTAGAAAGCGGTTCATCGAACAGGTACAACTTAGGACGACGCGCTAGTGCACGTCCCATCGCGACACGCTGGCGCTGACCACCAGATAGCTGTGATGGTTTACGATCAAGCAGTTGTTCAATTTGCAGCATTTCAGCGACGCGATTCACTTCTGCGTCGATTTCGTCTTGTGGCATCTTGCGGATCTTCAAGCCGAAGGCGATATTGCCGCGTACCGTCATGTTTGGGTAAAGTGCGTACGACTGGAATACCATCGCGATGTCGCGGTCTTTAGGTTCAACCTGGGCCACGTCAACACCATCAATCACGATTTCACCCGAGCTAATATTTTCTAGCCCAGCAATGGTGTTCATTAGGGTGGATTTTCCACACCCCGAAGGGCCGACAAGTATCAAGAACTCCCCCGAATCGATACTGATGTCGATGCCCTTTAACGTTTCGTTGTCCGCGTTGCGATAGGTTTTACGGATCTGTTTTAAATCTAATGTTGCCATGGGTAATTATCCTTTTACTGATCCTGCCGTTAGGCCACGAACAAAATATTTTCCTGCGAAGACATACACCAACAGCGTTGGCAGCGCGGCGATGATCGCGGCAGCCATATCAACGTTGTATTCTTTAACGCCCGTGCTGGTGTTGACTAAGTTATTTAATGCTACGGTGATTGGCTGAGTCTCTGAGCCGGAATACACCACCCCGAACAAGAAATCGTTCCAGATTGCGGTGAACTGCCAGATCACCGTCACCATGATGATAGGCGTAGAGATCGGTAATAAGATCTTGAAGAAAATGGTAAAGAAGCCTGCACCATCCAGTTTTGCTGCTTTGATCAATTCATCCGGAATCGAGATGTAGAAGTTACGGAAAAACAGAGTTGTAAACGCCATGCCGTAGATAACGTGCACAATCACCAAGCCGATGGTTGTGTTCGCTAGCCCCATCTTGCCGAGCATGGTTGCCATTGGTAGTAGCACCACTTGGAACGGAATGAAGCAACCAAACAACAGTAAGCTGAAGAACAGATTCGAGCCTCGGAATTGCCATTTCGTCACTACATAACCATTGAATGCACCGAGCAATGTTGAAATCGCAACCGCAGGAATCACCATTTGGAACGAGTTCCAGAAGTAGCCTTTGATGCCTTCACATTTCACGCCCGTACAGGCGGTGTCCCACGCTTTATACCAAGCATCAAACACCCACTCTTTCGGTAAGCTCATCAAGTTACCTGCCTTAATGTCTGGCAGAGTTTTGAATGAGGTCAGCGCCATGACAAACAATGGCATTAGATACACCAAGCAGAAGAAAAGCAGTGCTGAATAAATAAAGATTCGAGCAAAATTGATGTTATTCATCATGACTTTTTCTCCCTAAGTTCAGAGTAAAGATAAGGCACGAGAATCGCTAAGATACCAGCAAGCATCATCATGGCACTGGCAGCACCAAGGCCGATTTGTCCACGCGTAAATGAGTGTGCGTACATGAATAGCGCAGGAAGATCCGATGAATAACCTGGGCCACCCGCTGTCATCGCGGTCACAAGGTCGAAACTCTTAATCGCAATGTGTGAGGTGATGATCACCGCGCTGAAAACCACAGGGCGCAAGCAAGGTAGAATGATTTTCAGATAAATAGTGGGTAAGCTTGCCCCATCAATTTGAGCGGCTTTGATGATTGAAGAATCAATGCCACGAAGGCCGGCTAAGAACATCGCCATCACGAAGCCTGACGACTGCCAAAGTGCTGCGATAACCAAGGTATAGACCGACATTTCAGAGTCGACTAACCAATCGAATTTGAAGTCGGTAAAGCCCCAATCTTGCATCAGTTTTTCAATGCCAAGACCCGGATTGAGAATCCATTTCCAAGCGGTACCCGTCACGATGAATGACAACGCCATTGGGTAAAGGTAGATAGTACGAATCGCCCCTTCTTGGCGGATGTTCTGGTCAAGCAATACCGCTAAACCAACACCAAGTAAGATGGCAATCGCCATAAATAGAAAACCAAACACACCGAGGTTGGTGATTGAGGTGATCCAGCGATCGTTATCCATCAGCTTTTCATATTGGGTTAAACCAACGAAGTTAAAACTTGGCAGAAATCGAGAGTTAGTGAACGACAGCGCTGCCGTCCAAAATATATAGCCGTAGATACACACCACGGTCACTAACGCGGTCGGCGCCAGTACTATTTTAGGTAACCAATGTTGCAACCTGTCAGCAAAGCTAGGCTTGGGCGCAGGCTGGCTCCTTGTGGGTTTTGGAGTCGACTCAGTCAAAACATGCTCCATAACTTATCCTTGTTGCACAATCGAGCCGATGGCTTACCTTTCGGCACCACATCAGCATCACGCATATCAGAATTGGGAGTGAAGAGTAGATAGGCTCCCTACGAGCCTACCTACCCTGGGGGTTTGGTAAAGCAACACAACCCGTCACTGACGTGCGTTGTGTGTCGCTTATCAAGTTATATTAGATAGCCGCTTTCACAGCTTTCGCTAACTTAGCCGCCGCTTGTTTTGGATCGGCATCTTTTTCGTTGAAGAAGTTGGTTACCACGTCGTAAATCGCGCCTTGAGCGTAGCTTGTTGTCGCTAGGCCGTGAGCCATACTCGGAACAAGATCGCCAGATTTCGCACTCGCTTTGAAGGTTGCCATTGAATCCAACGCACATTGGTCGAACTTAGACATGTCCATATCTAGACGTACAGGGATAGAACCCTTGTTAAGGTTGAAGACTTCTTGGAAATCTTTGGTAAGAATGGTTTTCGCTAGGTCTTGCTGCGCTTTTTGGTTCTCTTTGTCACTCAGATCAAAGAACGCAAAGCTATCGATGTTGAAAGTGAATTGGCCATCAGTGCCCGGTGCTGGTGCACAGATGTAATCTTTACCCGGTACTTTGCCTGCCGCAGTAAATTCACCTTTCGCCCAGTCACCCATGATCTGCATTGCCGCTTCGCCATTGATAACCATCGAAGTTGCTACGTTCCAATCACGACCCGGAGAGTTGCTGTCGATGTAATCACGCATCTTTTTGAACTTGGTGAACACTTCCACCATTTTGTCGCCAGATAACACGTCCATATCCAGATCAACGAACGCTTTGTTGTAATCTTCACTGCCTAGTACATCAAGTGCTACAGCTTCGAATACCGTAGCGTCTTGCCAAGGTTGACCACCGTGAGCCAGTGGAATGAAGCCAGCCGCTTTAATCTTGTCTGCGGCAACAAAGAACTCATCTAACGTAGTTGGAACCGTCACTCCTGATTTTTCTAAAACAACAGGGTTAGCCCAAAGCCAGTTAACACGGTGAACGTTGACAGGAACTGCGACATATTCGCCATCCCACTTCATCACTTTAGTGACCACTTCTGGCAGTAGCTCATCCCATTTTTCTTGTTTCGCAGTTGCATCGAGAGACGTTAGAAAACCTAAACCACCCCACTCTTGAATATCATGACCTTTAATCTGCGCCGCAGATGGAGGATTGCCCGACACTGCTCGAGTTTTCAAAACAGTCATCGCACTTTCACCGCCGCCACCAGCAACAGCGAAATCTTTCCAAGTATGGCCTTGTTCTTCAATCATCTCTTTCAGTACAGCTGCGGATTTCGCTTCGCCACCGGCAGTCCACCAGTGAAGCACTTCCACTTCACCAGCTTGAGAAAATGTTGAGGCAGCAAGAAGAGATAGAGTAAGTAGGGTTTTATTGATTTTCATTATTATCTTCCATGTTTTAGCGGACTCGACGTCCGGTTCAATACAGAGTCTACTTATTCTGATTTGTAAGATTGAAACAAAAGGTAAGCTCAATGTAACACAATTGTTACATTAAACTTCTAGGCCGCGTGGAATATAGACTTTAGCTTCTAAGCCGCCTTGAGGGGAGTTACGAATAATGAGATCTCCGCCGTGTCCATGCAGGATATTTCGGCAGATCCCGAGGCCAAGACCGTGTCCTTGATCATCCGTTGCTAACCTAAAGTAAGGTTCAAAAACTAACTCTAGCTTGTCTTCTGGAATACCGAGACCACGGTCTTGAATGGTCACGACCACCCAAAGATCATCACCGCTGATTTCAACAACTGCTGAGGAACCATACTTAACCGCGTTGTCGATTAAGTTGGTGAGTACACGCTTTATCGCCAGTGGTTTAGCGACCAATGGCTCAATGACGACCGGCTCGAACTCAACCTTTGTCTGATACTGGTTATGAGATTCAATCACTGCAAGTACCATTTCGTTGAGGTCAATAATGGCATTATTCTCGTGTAGATCGGTGTCTCTTACCGCTTGCAAAGCACCTTTAACCATCATCTCAAGCTCATCGAGATCTTTGTTGAATTTGTCTTTCTTTACTTCACTCTCCAACAACTCTGCACGCAATCTAAGCCGTGTTATTGGTGTCTTTAAATCATGTGAGATTGCAGAGAAAAGGTGCTCACGGTCGGCAACATAGCGACGAATCCGTTGCTGCATTCGATTAAACGCTCGGGTCGCCGTCACCAGCTCAGTAGCCCCCTCTTCGTTAAGTGGCGGCTGCTGAATATCCATACTCATCTCATTGGCCGCTCTTGCTAATTTTTTAAGAGGGCGTACTTGCCGACGAATCATCAAGTAAGTCAAAACCAAAAGAATGAGGGTCGAGGAAACTAAGAAGATCACCTGTTCTCTGCCGAGAATCGTATCGTCGAGTTTGACGTAAGGCGCAGGCAACAACGCGGCGATATACACCCATTCATGACTGGCTAATTCTATCTGAACAACCAGAATAGGAGGGTTAAGAGGTTCTAAGGTTAAAGTATGATGTGCCCACGATCGTGGGAGATCGCTCAAGTAGATGTCATTTTTAAGCAAACGAAGATGTTCAGGGCGAGAGAAATCAACCCGCACTGATTCGACTTTATTGAGCTTGCTACTCAAAACACTTTCTATCGCTTCAATCGAGGCGGTTTTTAAACGGGTATCAGGGATCGGTTCGACAATCAACGCCTCTTTATTGAAAGAAACGAAGAAGCGCGTACCGCCCATATTGCGGATTTGATCCAACACGATATGGCGATATTTAACGGGCAGAGACTGGAAGAAAGTCACCGTCGAGGCAAACATATTGGCCATGCTTGAAGAGGCAGAACGAATCCCCTCCAGTTCTTTGTGTTTGGATTCGCTATACCAAATAGACGTTGCGATACCTTGAGCTATCACCACAGCTAACAAGGTCAGTAACAATGTTCTGGCAACCAAAGAGTTTGGCTTTAACCGACTCAACCCGTTCATAGGAAATACTTCATTGCCGAGGTGCTCATTAACATCACTTGATTATCAGTGTTCATACTGAACAGGCACAGCGAGGATATAGCCATTACCGCGCATGGTTTTGATGTAGTGAGGATACTTGCCACTGTCGCCCAATCGGCTTCTCAGACGACTAAGCTGCACATCAATGCCTCGCTCAAAAGGCAACGCTTCACGGCCTCTGGTCGCGAATGAGATAGTGTCACGGTCGAGAACTTCGTTAGGGCGAGTTAAGAACAACATCAACAGAGAAAAATCACTGCCCGACAAATCCATCTCTTCCGAGTTTTCATTGTGGGAAATTCGATGCGCTAACGTATCAAGCGTCCAATCACCAAAAACAATCTGTTTTGGCAATGCATCACTTGTCTTGTCATCCACCACTTGAACGCGGCGCAACAACGCTTTGATACGCGCCATTAACTGACGAGGGCTAAACGGCTTGGCAATGTAATCATCAGCACCAATTTCTAAGCCGATAATTTGGTCGGTTTCATCCGATACGGCAGTCAGCATGATGATAGGCACATTCGATTGCTTACGGACGCGTTGACACAAGGTAAAACCATCGTCACCGGGTAGCATCACATCAAGCAGAATCAGATCTGGATAACCTTGGTTTTGCAGATGAGCTTCTAGTTCAACACCGTCTCCCACAGAAGAAACATCGAAACCAGATTTTGTGAGGTACTCTTCCAGCAGCTCGCGGATTTCTTGATCATCATCCACCACGAGAATTCGAGTATTTGTTGGCATCGCCCAAACCTATTAAATTTACAACTTATTCACATAGTGTATAGGCTGGCCGATTGTTTGATTATTGACATGTTTGTAAAGTTAGAAGAACAAACAGATAAAGATCACAACTTAGTGACCTCTATCTGAATCTTTAGGGCTTAATCCGCTATTGGTTGGTTATGAAGAGCAGCTGATCTCCATGGCTTTACCCCACTCAGGAGGTAAAGCCGCAAGGTGCTCATAATCCGGGTGTTCCGCGTAAGGGTCTGCCAGTACCACCATCAAAGCGTCAATATCGCTGCTATCACCGCGCTCTGCTTTGTCTATCGCTAGCTGAGCTAGGTAGTTTCTGAGGATGTATTTCGGGTTTACCTGTCTCATATTTTCGCAGCGCTCGACCACTGAGCTATCTTCCAATTCGCAGCGTTGTAAGTAGTTATCTACCCACAGTTTTGCTGCCTCTCGATCAATTATCAGATCAATCACTTCTTGTGGCGACAAGGTGTCTAGGTTCGATAGCGTTCTAAAGAACCTTGGGTAGTCGACTTTGTTTTGCGACATCAGCTCGAACATAGATTCAAACAAACGACTGTCGCCTTCTTGTTTCGAAAGTAGCCCCAACTTACGACGCATCATCTGACTAAAGTAACCGTTCATTTGCGGTTCGTACTGCTCTAAAGCCGCCTCTAAGTCGGCCTTATCCACCAGCGGAGAAAGTGAGTGAGCCAGTGCCGACAGGTTCCAAAGCCCTATTCTTGGCTGCTGGTTAAAAGCATAACGACCTTGGTAATCCGAGTGATTACAGATCAATCTTGGGTCATATTCATCAAGAAACGCGAACGGACCATAATCGAAAGTTTGCCCGATGATCGACATGTTATCGGTGTTCATCACGCCATGAGCAAAACCATTCGCTTGCCACAACGCAATCATCTCCGCGGTACGGTCAACAATCTGATTAAACATAGCAGCGTAGGGTTTCTCTTCATCGAGACACTCAGGGAAGTGCCATTCAATGACTTTATCGGCCAGCAACTTATGCTCAGCCAACTGATTGGTATAAAACAGATGCTCAAAGTGACCGAAACGGATGTGTGATTCGGCAGCACGCACCAACAATGCGCCCCACTCTTGCTTCTCTCGATATACCGGTGTGTCGCTGGTCATCATAGCCAACGCGCGAGTGGTTGGGATATTGAGCCCTGCCATCGCTTCGCTACATAAGTACTCACGAACGGTTGATCGAATAACAGCGCGTCCATCGCCCATACGTGAATAGGGCGTTTTACCGGCACCTTTAAGGTGTAAATCGAACGTTTCGCCACTTTTCGCGACAATTTGAGCTAATAACAGCCCTCTTCCATCACCTAAATCCGGGTTATAAGAACCAAACTGGTGGCCTGCGTATTTCATTGCTACAGGCGAAAACTGCTCAGGTTCAACATTGCCAGATAACGTTTCAAGCAATTCCTCGGAAGCATCATCAAATGACAAAAAACCGAGTTCATCCGCAAGCTTATGATTCCATGCGAGCCATTGGACATTGCTGAGCGGTGTAGGTTGAATTGGGGTATAGAACAGTCGAGGTAATGCAGTAAATCGATTGTTAAATGAAATAGAATCCCAGACAGACATGAGAGATACACTGTAGATAAAAGATAACTTAAGATTATCACAGTTTCGTAACAACTTCAGAAGTGCGATGGCGCTTGTTTATAGAGGTAAGGTGATAAACCATTCCACAGGAAGAAAGTGGTGACTAGGAGTAAATTACTGGGGGATGCTTGCTAGAAGAAGATGACTAAGAAAAAGTTAAGTGGCTAGCCTGATGAGAAAAGCCACATTTATAAGAGAAAGAGTTCTGACTTTGAAGACTTTTTAACAAGTGATTTCATAATAAAAACTAAAACTATAGAGCCATGAAGCTGACTACATTAGAGCAAGAATACCCACTAGAGAAAGGGTAGAGAAAATCCAAGTACGACTGATTACGCCAAAGTTACTGTGTTGAATCATTTCTTGATGCTGCATATGTCTCTCCTTGAGAACGTGATGGTGTAACTACAATATATCGGCTTTTCGCCAAAAGCAGCAAGCACATTAATATTAACCTTTTATGACAGCATCAAGAATATTCTGTAACCATTCACCTCTCTGATAAAACAGAAAGTTATGCTCGACTGGTCGTCGAAAGCAGTGCGCCAGCCCCAATAAAGACACCTCCAGTGACACGATTAAAGACCTTGGCTCGACCTTTCGCAAACAACCAATTTGACGACTTCGCCCCCAAGTAGGCATACACCAATAACCAAGACAATTCCATCACTGCGAAGGTAAAAGCAAACACGGTAAACTGTGGTAATAGCGCAATTGAGGGATCAATAAACTGTGGGAAAAGTGCAGTAAAAAACAAGATAGCTTTGGGGTTACTCGCGCCAACAATAAAGCCACTTAAGTAATGCTGCGCAGCGCTTTCTTTGACAGATTGAGCACCGCCTTGTTGATCCGATAACTTGTCATAATCTTGTTGGCTAGAGCGCAGAGACTTCCAACCGAGGAAGATCAGATAAGCTGCACCAGTCCATTTTATGACATTAAATACCACTTCAGACGAAGCAATAATTACCCCTAGCCCGGTAAACGATAAAGTTAAAATACCAGTAATCGCAGTTAAGCTCCCCAAGGCAGTAAATATCGATAATTTAAAGCCAGATTGCACACTTTTGGTCATGCACAATAAAGAACTTGGGCCTGGTGATGCCGTTAAAATTAGCACCGCTAATAAATAATAAATCCATGTATCAAAGCTCATCGTGAATCCTCCTTAACTCACTAAAACGACTAAATATTAAACACCAATATGTAATAAGCCCTCATATTAATCAACTAAATATTGCGCTTAACGTCTTCGATATAAATGCAAACATCTTTAATCTAGGCAATAAAAAACGCCATGCATTGCTGCATGGCGTTTAAATAAAAACGTTTCAAATCGAACGTCTTACTAGATGTCAGGTTCTAAGCTTACAGCCCTAAGATAGGGGCACTAACCTAATAATTGAAACCTAGTCTTTGTAGATAGAGAACTCATCAGCGCAAGCAACAAGCTGCTCACGAGTGATCATGAATACGCCATGACCACCGTTAGAGAATTCAATCCAAGTGAATGGAATCTCTGGGTACTGATCCATCATATGAACCATTGAGTTACCAACTTCACAGATAAGAATACCGTCGTCAGTTAGGTAGTCTGGTGCATTAGCTAAGATGCGACGAACCAATTTCAGACCGTCTGTACCCGCTGCTAGGCCAAGTTCTGGCTCGTGAGTAAACTCATCTGGCAGGCTGTTCATATCTTCTTCGTCCACGTAAGGTGGGTTAGATACGATCAGGTTGTATTTCTCTTTTGGCAAATCACGGAAAAGATCTGAACGGATTGGGAACACTTGCTGCTCCATGCCGTGATCTTGAACGTTCTGCTCTGCAACTTGCAATGCGTCAGTAGAGATATCAATCGCATCTACTTCAGCGTCTGGGAATGCGTGAGCACAAGCAATAGCGATACAACCACTACCCGTACACATATCCATGATGCGAGTTGGCTCTTCAGTTAACCAAGGTTGGAATTGAGCTTCGATCAGCTCACCAATTGGAGAACGAGGCACAAGAACGCGCTCATCAACGAAGAACTCAAGACCACAGAACCAAGCTTTGTTGGTTAGGTAAGCCGTTGGTGTACGATCATTAATACGCTTGATTACGCGCTCAACAATACGTAGACGTTCGCTGCTCGTTAGACGAGAGTTCATCACATGCGAAGGAACATCAATCGGCAGATAAAGAGTAGGTAAGATAAGTTGTACTGCCTCATCCCACGCGTTATCAGTGCCGTGACCATAAAATAGGCCCGCTGCGTTAAAGCGGCTAACAGTCCAACGAATCACATCTTGAAGCGTGTGTAGTTCTGATACCGCTTCTTCTACAAAAATCTTATCCAAAATTGTCTCCGAAAAGCGCTACAATACTGCTAATTACGTTTCTAATTAGAATTCATAACCTGATGAGCAAAAAAGACACCGACTTCGATGACGATTTCGCCCTGTTCAACGATGCAGTAAAGGGCGTTAAAAAGTTGCAACAGGATACCATAGTCCAGCAGCCAAAAAGAAATGCCAAGCAAAAAGAAATTACTCGAACGGCAAGACAAGCCAGTGATAGCGAGTTTTATTTCTCGGATGAGTTCATTCCGCATCTTAGCGAAGACGGTCCGACGCGTTATGCGCGTGATGATGTCTCTAAATATGAGGTCAAGCGCCTCCGTCGTGGTGTCTACGTGCCTGACGTGTATCTCGATATGCATGGTATGACTCAACAAGAAGCCAAACGTGAGCTTGGCGCGATGATTGCGCACTGCGTGAAAGAGAGCGTGGCGTGTGCCTGTGTTCAACACGGTATCGGTAAACACATCCTTAAACAGAAGGTGCCTTTGTGGTTAGCACAGCACCCAGACGTGATGGCTTTCCACCAAGCACCGTTAGAGTTTGGCGGCAATGGCGCGCTGTTAGTCTTGCTTTCGGTTCCTGAGAAGTAATTCTGGTTAACAAACTCTCTCTCACCAAAAAACAACAAAGGGCATCCCAATCATATTGAGATGCCCTTTCTAATTGTCTGCAACTTTGTCATCAAACAGAGCTCAACGAGCTTATGGATTGATGTTCCAAAGCAACTCACCTTTTTGTGTCTCAAGGTTGAAGTCGATACACGCTAGGCCCGAAGTGGGAAACATAGGCGGCGCCATGCCTGTTGCAAACTCTGCAGTTAGGTAGCCAACTAGAGGTAAATGAGAAACAAATAAAATGGTCTCTAGTTTTTCTACTTCAGCCATTGCTAAGGTCAAATCAAACACATCGTCGGACATTCCATAAGGCGTAATATCATCACAGGTTTCTACTTTCTTTCCAGAAAACGCCTGAGAGATCTCTAACCACGTTTCTTGTGCCCTTAAATATGGGCTCACCAGCACTTTATCGAATTGACTAATCCCCTGCTCATTTGCAGCTTGTGCCACGGCAAGAGAAGCCATTTTCCCGCGCTTGGTCAACGCTCTTTCTGCATCCGAGTTGGCAAAATGTTCTGCTTCACCGTGGCGCATAATGAATATTTTCATGTTCAATCCTGTCTTCGTAACATGTCGAAAGTCGATATATCCCATATATCAGCGAAACGCTACTTAGGTTTGGCTCTCAATCCAGAGAAACCGCAGTCAATATAAATAATTATATCAAGTCACTTGCCAAAGAGTTCGACTTTCTTAACAATCTTGTTAAAAGAAAATAAATTACTGATAAAAATCGATAAAAGTGATTTAGAAATCGCCAAAAAGCACTTCATATCCCAAAATATGATCACAAGGTTTGCACGCCGAATCATCGGGTACATAATTTAAAAACCACCTTCTCTGGAGATGCTCCTGTGCACTTAAGCCCAAATGATGAACATCAATACCGCTACATAACCTTAAATAACGGGTTACGTGTACTGTTAGTTCAGGATCAAAATGCTCAAAAAGCAGCAGCCGCATTAGCCGTCAATGTGGGGCATTTTGATGACCCTACAGACCGAGAGGGTTTAGCTCACTACTTAGAGCATATGCTATTTTTGGGAACTGAAAAGTATCCAAAGGTCGGAGAGTTCCAAAGTTTTATCAGCCAGCATGGCGGTAGCAACAACGCTTGGACAGGAACAGAGCACACCTGCTTCTTTTTTGATGTTGAATTGAATGCCTTTGAAACCGCACTCGATCGCTTCAGCCAATTTTTTACCGCTCCCCTTTTCAACGAAGAAGCGTTAGACAAAGAACGCCAAGCCGTTGACTCCGAATACAAGATGAAACTCAACGACGACTCACGACGCTTGTACCAAGTTACCAAAGAACTGGTGAATCACAATCACCCATTCTCGAAGTTTTCTGTCGGTAATATCGATACGTTGGGTGACAGAAACGGCGAGACGATTCGACAAGAGATCTTGGCTTTCCACCAGCAACAATACTCTGCTGACTTGATGACACTGACACTGTCTGGCAATCAGTCGTTAGATGAGATGCAAAGCTGGGTTGAGGATCGCTTTAGCTCAATCACCAATCACAACCTACAAGGCAAAAAGGTTGAAGTTCCGATTGTCGGCGAGTTAAGTACGGGTGTACAAGTCCGCGTTGAGCCGATTAAAGAAGTGCGCAAACTGATCTTAACCTTCCCGATGCCAAGCATGGACGAACACTACGGCGTTAAGCCTTTGTCGTTCTTTGCCCACCTTTTAGGTTACGAAGGTGAAGGCAGTTTGATGATGCAACTCAAAGAGAAAGGCTGGATAACATCTCTCTCTGCAGGTGGTGGCGCGAGTGGCAGTAACTACCGTGATTTCACAGTCAGTTGCTCATTGACCATAGAAGGTTTAACCAAAACCGATAACATCATCCAAGCGATATTTCAGTACATCAAGTTAGTCGAACAACAAGGCATAGAAGAGTGGCGCTACCTAGAAAAACGCGCCGTTTTAGAGTCTGCTTTCCGCTTTCAAGAGCCAGCAAGACCGCTTGATGTCGTCAGCCACCTCGTCATCAACATGCAGCACTACCAAGAGCAAGATGTGGTGTATGGCGATTACAAAATGTCGCATTTCGATGACGAATTACAGCGTGCTTTGCTGCCTTACTTAACCGTCGACAACATGCGGGCAACCATTGTTGCTCAGGGATTCGAGTATGACAGGGAAGCGAAGTGGTACTTTACGCCCTACTCGGTCACACCTTTTAGCGCTGAACAAGTTCAATGCTTTACGTGCATTAACCCCGGTTGGCAGTTTGAACTCCCAAGCAAAAACCCGTTTATTTGCTACGATCTAGACCCGACTGAACTCGAAGGTGACGCTAAGTTCCCACAACTGTTAGAAGAGCTCGATGGCTTTAAGCTATGGCATCTGCAAGACCATCAATTCCGGGTGCCAAAAGGTGTGGTGTATGTTGCTATCGATAGCCCGCACTCAGTCGCTAGCCCAAGAAATATCGTTAAAACACGCTTGTGTGTAGAAATGTTCTTAGACTCACTCGAAAAAGATACGTATCAGGCTGAAATCGCCGGAATGGGCTACAACATGTACACCCATCAGGGCGGTGTAACGCTCACTCTGTCCGGGTTTAGCGAGAAACAGCCACAACTGCTCAATATGATTCTTGAACGTTTCCAAGCACGCGACTTTAGTCCAACACGCTTCGAAACCATCAAGCATCAATTGCTCAGAAACTGGAACAACGCGTCGCAAGATCGCCCTATTTCGCAGTTGTTTAATGCAATGACTGGGATACTTCAACCAAATAACCCGCCTTATTCCGTGTTAATTGAAGCCCTAGAAACGATAGAGGTCGATGAGCTCTCCTCTTTTGTTCAAGCAATCTTGGCGGAACTTCATGTTGAGATGTTTGTGTATGGCGACTGGAAAAAAGCCGATGCACACAAGATGGCTGAAACGCTAAAAGATGCACTGCGTGTTCAAGATCAGGCTTACGAAGAATCACTGCGTCCGCTCATCATGCTCGGTGAAAACGGCAGCTTCCAACGTGAAGTGGTGTGTAACCAAGATGATTCAGCAATTGTGGTTTATTACCAATGCCCTGATATTTCACCTAAAAATATCGCGCTGTATTCATTGGCAAACCATTTGATGTCGGCCACTTTCTTCCATGAGATACGAACCAAGCAGCAGCTAGGTTACATGGTCGGTACTGGCAATATGCCGCTCAACCGACACCCTGGTATTGTGTTGTATGTGCAATCACCGAATGCCGCCCCTGCTGACTTGTTAGCTTCAATAGATGAGTTCCTCAATGCCTTTTACATGGTGCTGTTGGAGCTTAACGACTATCAATGGCACAGCAGTAAGCGCGGTCTCTGGAATCAGATTTCGACACCAGATACGACTTTGCGAGGGCGAGCTCAGCGCTTATGGGTTGCGATAGGCAATAAGGATGTTGAGTTCAACCAGAGAGAGCGCGTATTGGAAGACCTTAAGGGGTTAACTCGCTCAGACATGATGCGTTTTGTGGTTAGCCAGCTAAAACCACGCACGGCAAATCGCCTGATTATGCATGCTCACGGTAATGCTCATAATGAGGAAGAGAAGCTGTCAGCAGGTGTTGAAATTGGCTCTATTGATGAGTTTCAGTTACGCCCGAAAGATACTGAGCTAGGCTGATAAAGCTGGAATGAAAATCATAAGGTTGATGTGAAAGCATCAACCTTTTTTATTGGATGCAGCCCAAAAGCAGATCTCCTATTACGCTCCTTCGTCGCTTTAGGAGATGACGGTAGTTTTGATTGACGTGTGTTTGACCACCTTTCTAATCAACGCAATAACTTACTTTTTATCTCTCAATCATCATTCCCGAGAAGGAGGAACGACTGAGTCGGGAATCTCATTCCTTTCACACTCGTTCATAAAACAGAAAAGCCCGCATCAATTGCTTGATACGGGCTTCTTAATCAATGAGTTAGAGAGTTACTTGTAGAAAGACTCACCCAAACCAGCACGTGTCAGTAGGCCATCGCATGGCGCAAAACGATCACCGTACTTCTTAGCGAAGTCGTTCATCATTTCGACCAATGACTTAATACCAATTTGATCCATGTATCGGAACGGACCTCCTAAGAATGGAGGGAAACCGATACCGAAAATAGCACCAATATCGCCATCACGTGGGCTGCGGATAATACCGTCATCCAAACAACGAACCGCTTCGTTTAGCATAGGTAACACACAGCGCATCGCGATATCGTTGTCGCTCAACTTAGGATCGGGTTGCAGCTTAAGCAGCTTGTAAACTGACTTATCGACTTCTTTCTTCTTACCTTTGTAAGTGTAGAAACCTTTGCCACTCTTACGGCCTTTACGGTTGTCATTCAAAAGAATATCGAACACATCAGGGCCTTGGAAACGATCGCCAAGCTCATTCACTAAAATTGGAATAATCTTCGCGCCGATATCAACACCCACCTCATCTAACAAAGTAATTGGGCCGACCGGGAAACCGAAGTCCAATAACGTGCTATCGAGCTTTTCGATCGGCTCGTTTGCCAATAATAAGTGCGCGGCTTCATTCATGTACGGAGCAAGAATACGGTTCACATAGAAACCAGCCGTGTCTTTAACAACAATCGGCGTTTTGCCTTGCTTCTTCGCTAATGCTACAACCGTCGAGATCGTCTCTTCTGAGGTTGTTTCATGAGGGATAACTTCAACCAACGGCATTTTCTCTGCAGGGCTGAAGTAGTGAAGACCGACCACGTTTTCTGGTCGCTGCGCCTTCTCTGCAATCTTATGGATCGGCAGTGAAGACGTATTCGTCGCGAAAATAGTCTCTGGCTTGGCATTGGCTTCGATGTCCGCAACCATTGATTGCTTAAGGTCGAGATCTTCAAATACCGCTTCAATCACTACATCAGTGTGGTTGAAACTCGTAAAGTCGATACCACCAGATAGCTGAAGCATCTTACTTTCCAGACCAGCTTTAGTCAGAATGCGACGCTTACGCTGCTTATCGAACAACTTGAAGTTGTAGTTAAGCGCGTTCAGTACACCTTCATTTGATACGTCTTTAATGCGTACAGGCACTTTCGCCTTAGCAACACTGACATGGCTGATGCCTGCGCCCATAAGACCACCGCCTAGCACACCAACACGCTTAACCGCTTTGGGTTCTGCGTCTGCGCCGTGTTCTTTTTTCATTTCCGTGGTTGCAAAGAAAATCGAACGAAGGGCTTTAGACTCTGAAGTCATAACCAGTTCTGAGAAACGCTTCGCTTCATACTGAAGACCTTTATCAAAGCCGTTCTCAAGGCCATAACGAATCACGTCTAAAATCGCATCCGCTGCTGGGTAATTGCCGCGTGTTTTCTGATTGGTCTTCTTAGAAGCTTGTTCAAAAATCACTTTACGACCAAGGCCGTTACGTGAAATCAGCTTTTCTTTGGTCGACGCTTGGCTTTTCGACGCAAGGCGCTTACCTTTTTTACTGCCCGTATTCTTTTCAACAAAGCTTTTAGCGACTTCAAGCAGGATAGTTTCAGGCACACAAGCATCGACAACACCGAGCGATTTCGCTTTCTTAGCGCGCAGTTGCTTACCCGTAAGGATTAGGTCAAGAGATGGCAACAAACCAATAAGGCGAGGTAGACGCTGTGTACCGCCAGAGCCTGGTAACAGACCTAACTGTACTTCTGGCAGACCAACGCGAGTCTTATCTGAATCGGTACATACACGGTAATCACACGCCAGTGCAAGCTCTAAACCACCACCTAAACATGGGCCGTGAATCGCTGCGACTACTGGGTACGGTAGTTCAGAAAGCGTTTGGAACATCTCCTGCCCTTGGCGAGCCAGAGACTGTGCTTCGTCAGCCGTTTTACACGCATCAAGCATTCTTACATCAGCACCAGCGATAAAGTTATCTGGCTTAAGAGAATGAACGATTAGGCCCTTAACTCGGCCTTGCTTTTCTTTGAGTTGCTCGAAGATGGCTTTCATTTCTTCAGCAAAAGCCGCTTGCAGCGTGTTCATTTTCTCGTTTGGTACATCAATCGCTAACCAAGCAATATCTTGCTCATCGATATTGAGAGTAAATGCTGTCGCTTTCTTTTTGGTTGATTCAGTCGCAGAGGTTGAATCTGGTTGAGCGACGGTTTCTTTTTCTGTTGTTGCATCAAGAGTCGTAGACATTATTCTACCTCCAAGATCATTGCTGCACCTAAACCACCAGCCGCACACGCTGTGTTCAGTGCCAAGCCGCCACCGCGACGTTTCAGTTCACGTAATGTTTGAGTCATCATGCGTGCGCCAGTCGCTGCAAACGGATGTCCGTAAGCAATCGAGCTACCCAGCACGTTGAACTTCTCCATATCAATCTCACCGATCGCTTTATCGCGGCCAAGATTCTTCTGTGCAAACTCATCGCTTGCGAACATTTTCACGTTAGCCAAAACTTGGGCAGCGAATGCTTCGTGCATTTCGATTAGAGTTAGGTCTGACAACTCTAGACCGGTGTTCTTTAATACTTGTGAGGTCGCGTAAGTCGGGCCCATCAGCATATCTGTTTCAACACCAATCGCTGAGAACGCATAACCACGAATATAACCAAGCACTTCTAAGCCTAGTTCTTTCGCTTTACCTTCGCGCATCAACATCACTGCTGCACCGCCATCGGTAAGAGGCGTAGCATTGGCTGCCGTTACACTGCCGTACTTTCTATCAAAAGCAGGACGCAGCTTGGCGTATCCTTCAACCGTTGAGTCGTGGCGAATGTTGTTGTCTTCCGCTAGATACTTTTTGTAAGGTGCCGGGAATGCCGTCATCACTTCGTCTTTAATCTTGCCTTCTTTCCATGCCTGAGAAGCCAAAGAGTGAGAACGGTGAGCAAGTGCATCTTGAGCTTCGCGAGTAATACCATGCGTCTTAGCCATTTGCTCAGCCGTTTGTCCCATGGATAAACCGGTCGAGTATTCAGCAACTGCAGGTGGTACTGGCATCAAATCTTTTACGGAAAGTGTTTTAAGAATTTTCAGCTTTTGACCCATAGTTTTCGTTTTACTCAGCGCTAATAGATTTGCCGCTAACTTTTTCGAAACACCGATAGGCAATACAGAAGAAGAGTCCGCACCGCCCGCAATACCGATATCAATCGTGCCAGCCATAATGCTTTCGGTCACGTTAACTGCCGCTTGGAAGCTGGTCGCACATGCTCGTGTGACACTGTAGGCATCGGTATTGATGTTCATGCCTGTGCCCAACACGATTTCACGCGCAATGTTCGGCGCTTCTGGCATTTGCACTACTTGGCCGAACACAACTTGTTCGATAAGCGCAGGATCGACATCTGTTCTTGCAAGCATTTCGCTCACAACCATTTTGCCTAGGTCAACCGCAGGCACTTGGCTAAATTCTGTACTCTGACGAGCGAATGGGGTTCGTAGTCCAGCGACAACGGCAACACGTTCTCCAGAACGCGTTTTGACTTCCTGTTTGCCCATGGTTTCTCCTTAAAGTTAAGAGGTCTGACCTGAAGCATTGTAAAGAAGTTGTTAATTAAATCAAACGAGCGTTTAAATAAACGTGATACGAGTATCTCACTGTTTGAAAATATAACTGCGCATTCAGGCGAACCTTTTTGGGGGAAAGGTTGTCGTAAGAGACTAAACTATTGTAAGCAAAGACTGTTATCGCTGTGTAGGGAATGGTTTTCTTGAGGCAAAAAAAAACCACACAAAACTGTGTGGTCGGAATGTATATAAAGCAATTAACTTAACGCCAATTGAAATAATCAGTTTCCTGATTAGGAGAAAGTAAAGTCAGCCTTCAAAAGGAAGTGTCGTCTTGCTCAACATGCTAGCCACGAATGACTAACTAGACGACAAGGTGTACTATAGCTTGTTCGAGGCCTTAGATTTTGAAGTAGATCAATTTTAATGTGATTTTACGGTTTCCTGCCGATCGTTAGCCCTAAAAACGAAACAGAATATAAAAACGAAGCACAACGTATAGAGGACAGCTATACGCAGAGCAATTATGGAGGCTCGTGTGTCAATAATAAAAATGTTTGGAAAGAAAACAGCCAAGCGTCCGGTCAACTCTGATATGGACAAACAAAGAAAATACGAAGCACTCGTGCGTGCCTATCATCGTGACCTCTTTCGCTACGCCTATTGGTTATGCAAAGACAAAAGCATTGCCGAAGACTTAGTTCAAGAAACTTGCCTTCGTGCATGGAAGTCACTCGATAGCCTTCAAGATGAAAAAGCCGCCAAATCTTGGCTGATTACCATCTTGAGACGCGAGAACGCTCGACGTTTTGAACGCAAACAGTTTGATCTGGTTGATATCGACGATCACGGTAACGATGCTAGTGTCAGTGATGACCCGCACCATCAGCATCAGTGGTTGCAAGCCCAGATCATGAAACTTGAAATTGATTACCGTGAACCTCTCTTCTTGCAAGTGATTGGTGGTTTTAGTGGTGATGAGATTGCCGATATTCTCGATCTCAACAAAAACACGGTGATGACACGTTTATTCAGAGCTCGAAATCAGTTGAAAGAGCTGTTGGATACAGAAGAGGCAGAGAGGGGGCAACATAATGGATGATTTGGAATTTCGTCGTCGTGTATTGTCGGAACCTAAACAACGTACACAAGATATTGTTGATGCGACCGCGAATAGCGAAGCCAATAGTAACTTCTTAGACGATGTACTAGCGCTTGATAAACAGATCCACTCTGCGATGAATGTGGATGTGCCAGACGATCTTGCTGATCGTATTCTGTTCAATCAGACCTCAAGCGAAGAAAGCAAAGTAGTAAGGCCAACGTTTGCGAGACGAGCAATGGCAATGGCCGCCTCAGTAGCATTCGTTGCAGGTTTATTAGTTGGCCAAGTGAATTGGGGAAATGCATTCGTTTCACCTGCGCAAGCTAGTTTAGTTGATACAGCGATGAAGCATGTTGTTGATGAGAAGAGCTTTGTTAGTAGCATCGATGAACAGGTTACATCGCAGCAGATCAACGCAAAAATGAACCCATTTGCTTTTCAGTTTGATGACGCTTTCCCTTACCATGTTTATTACCTAAACCACTGTGGCTTTGGTAAATCCAACGCAGTACATATGGTCTTCCAAGGCGCAAAAGGCAAAGTAACACTGTTTTTAACCGGTATTCCAACAGACAAACCTATCGATTTTGATGAAAAAGGCATGTCCGGCTCGGTAACACCCGTAGATGGCAGCAGCTTAATCCTTGTGGGTGAAAATGGTGAGGATGTTTCCAAAATCGCCGAAAAGCTGACAAAAATGATCAAACCAATGAGCTGATTCGCTCTTAAAGCCCCGTCACAAAAGGCCCAGCAATTATATTACTGATATTGCTGGGCTTTATTTATAAATAAACCACAAAACCATTCACACCACCAATACCTCTAGAGTTAAAACTCTAAAAAACAGCATTTCACACCATTTTCGTGCCAGATAGGCGTCATTTCCATAATTTTCCACTCAAAATTCCCAATGGTCGGATTTGTATATCGTATACTTGCGAATAGGATCAGCCACCATTGAGCAATTGCTCAAATTAATCGCCCTGTAGAGGCGGATATATAAAGGAATAAATGAATGACTACCAACAACACGCGTCTGTTTAAAAAGTCTCTTTTAGCAGTAACAATTACACTGGCGTCTTCGCAAGCGATGGCAGCAGGTTTCCAACTTAACGCACAATCAGCTACCGGTATCGGCCGTGCTTTCGCTGGTGATGCAGTAATCGCAGATAACGCGTCAGTAATGGCACGTAACCCTGCGGCAATGGCACTGTTTGACAAAACTGAGCTATCTCTTGGTTTTGAAAGTATTACTTCAATGATTGAAGTTAAGGATGCTACCTATAAAGGCTTCATGGGAAGCACCTCCAGCAATGCTGATTATGACGATGCTGGTGATACTTCTATAGCTCCAAATATTCACCTTATTGTTCCTATCAACGAAAAATTTGCTGTAGGCTTCAATGCTTATTCGAACTTTGGTACAAAAACTGAGTTCAGCGATAGCTATGTGGGTGGTGAATACGGCGGTCTTACAGATGTAAAAAGTGTTAACTTTGGCCTAGCTGGTTCGTACCGTTTAAACGATCAATGGAGCTTCGGCGCTGGCCTTGATCTTATTTACGGTAAAGGCGAGCTGAAACGAACAATGAGTTCAGAAGTTGGTACTCCACCTAGCCCATTGCTACCTCAAGCAGGACAAACCGTTCTTGACGCTGAAGCAGATGGCTGGGCTGTTGGCTTTAACCTTGGTACTGTTTTCGAATTGAATGAAAACAACCGTTTTGGTTTGGCTTATCACTACTCTCCGAAACTTGAAGCTGAAGGAGATATCAGTTACCAAGGCACTGAATATAAAGATGATACTCTTTATATGCCTCTACCTGATATTGTTGAGTTCTCTGGCTTTCACAAAATCGAAGATACTAAATTCGCGGTTCACTATTCAGTACAATGGATTGGTTGGAGCTCATTTGACAAGCTAGAAGCAGAAAAAGCGGGTGTTCTAAATAATTACGAATGGCAAAATGGTATGCACTACTCTCTAGGTGGTACATATTACATGAATCGTGATTGGACACTTCGTGCCGGCTACATGTATGACACTAGCGCACAAGATGAAGTAACTTCAGTTTCAGTGCCAGATTCAGATCGCCAATGGTTCTCAGCTGGTTTCACATACCACATCAACGAAGCGTCAAACGTAGACTTTGGTTTCACATACTTAATGGGCGACGATGTTAAAGTTAATGAATCAACTTCTGTTGTTTCGTCAATTTCAGCAACAACTCGTGCAGATGCAATCCTAATGGGTCTACAGTACAGCCGTAGCTTCTAATAAAAGCTAGGTTATAAACCTCAAAGGGTCGCATAATGCGACCCTTTTTTATTGCCTAAACCACTGACCTACATCAATTTAAGCTTACAACTGTAGCCTGCAAGGTCAATATATGACTACAAGTGTACGCTCAAACTTCGCAACACAGCAGAAACATTTAGATTATTTCTCTAATAATTAAACACATTTACTCATTAAATCCCTAAAACACTGTTTTATTCGAATTTCATTTTTAAAGTAATGACTCTAAACGTAGAATCACGCCACTAAATACTTATGATTCAGCGAACATAATAATGAAAATGAATAAGACTCTTCTATCTGCTGCAGTGGCAGTTGGACTACTTTCGACTTCTACCGTCACTCACGCGGCAGGTTTTCAACTAGCAGAATACTCAGCAACAGGCCTTGGCCGCGCATACGCTGGTGAAGCTACAATGGCTGACGGCGCAGACGCACAATGGCGTAACCCTGCCATGCTGACTTACCTAGAAGGTACTCAGGTTTCTGTTGGTGCTATCTATGTTGACCCTAACATCGATATCGACGGTACTTCTACGTCCATGATGGGACAATCTACTTCGTCAAATTCTAGCGATTTTGCGCACAGTGCAGTAATCCCAAACTTTTATGTTTCTCATAAGTACAACGACAAGTTCGCATTAGGCTTTGCTGCTGGCACTAACTACGGTATGGAAACAGACCTAGGTAAAGACTTTGGTGGCGCAAACCACGGTAACGAAGCAAGTGTTACCACAATGGAGCTAAACTTAAACGCGGCATACCAAGTACTTGAGAATGTATCTATTGGTGGTGGTGTTCGTTACATCATGGCTGAAGGCAGTTTTGGTGCGGTATCAGCAACTTCTATTCAACAGATTGGAGTATCAAAAGGCGACGCTCTGAAATACATGGAAGGCGATGACACCGCATGGGGTTGGCAAGTCGGTACGGCTTGGCAAATCAACGAAAACAACCGCCTTGGTTTTACCTACAAATCAGAAGTTGATTTAACTCTATCAGGCCATGCTAACGGTCACGGTTTTAACTTCGGTCAACCAAATAAGAAAGATGCAGGCTCTATGGATCTTGCGCTTCCTGCTACAGCAGAACTTGCAAGTTTCCACCAATTGACAGATAAAGTCGCGGTTCACGCAAGCATTAACTGGACAAACTGGAGCAGTTTTAAAGAGCTTGTTGCTGATTTTCCGGGTGAAAACAGCGTAGAAATCAAACAAGAGAACTGGGAAGACAACTACCGTTTTGCAGTTGGTACGACTTACCAAATGACGCCTAAGTTAGCTTTACGTTCTGGTATTGCATACGATACTTCAGCTGTAAGTGAAGAGCACCGTACAGCAACGATCCCAGAAACAGACCGCACTTGGTTAAGTATTGGTGCAGGCTATCAATGGTCTGAGCAATTAACTCTAGATGCAGGCTTCACTTACATTTTAGCGAAAGATGCGAAAATGCTAGAAGATGACGCAGCATCAGCACCGTTTGGCGGCACTTTTGAAGGTGAAGTAACGGGTAGCATTTGGCTAGTAGGTATCCAAGCTAACTACCGTTTCTAATCTGGTTACTTAATCTAAAGTAGCAAATATAAAAAAGGCTCGATGTTGCATCAACATCGAGCCTTTCTTTTATCGATTTTCTAAATCATGTTTCTAGTAGTCTTCTAGATAACCATCGATCAAATCTTCTTCTTCAAGGTCGACCTCTTCAGGCTCGATCTCGGCTTTAAAGTCACGACGTTGAATATAAACATCTCGCGTTAACGCATATGGATCTGGCGAGTCATCCAACAGCGCTTCTTGTGACACTAACTGAGCACGAGTTTCCATGCCTTCGAATGCCCACTTTCCTAAGCTAGCCCAGAAGTTCAAGAAAGACAGAGGCACATACATACCATCGACGGTTTCAGTCACTTCTCGAGTTGTTAGTGGACCATAACCCGGCACCATGAAGTAGGGACCATTCCCTACCCCGTAATGACCAATCGCATCAGAGAACGACTTATCATCGTACTTGGTGATCCCAGCTTCGCTAGCAATATCGATTAAGCCTAACAAACCAATCGTTGAGTTAATCCAAAAACGATTGAAATGGTCGAGTGCTTTTTCACCATTGCCCATAATAAGGTTATTCACCATGCTTGATGGTTCGTCTAAGTTGGCTAGAAAATTGGATATACCAGAACGTACTGGCACAGGGGTGTAGTCAACATAAGCGAGGGAAACAGGGCGAACTAAATAAGGATCTAGATATTCGTAGTTGATATCCCACATCGCTCGGTTGAAGCCTTCAAAAGGATCATTCGGGTGGGACTCTTCGACGTATTCAGAGGTTTCGAGGTTATCATCGTCAACACTTTCGTCCGGCGCACTTGAACACCCAACCGTTAAGCTTGCGATAAAAAGTAAACTCGAGAGTCTTAAAACACTGACAGACATATCACCTTTTCCATAAGGAATTCAAATAATAAAAAAGGCCAGCAATCGCTGGCCTCAATTGTTTGGCTAAGTCTATACCGTTTATCTGCAAATCGGAATAGCTAACACCTATGCAAAGTGATGATTAATATTGCTTATTGATATCAATGGTAACTGGAGCACCCAGTCCAACCACTTCACTTTCACCGTACCAATCGCCTTCGCGAGTTGAAACGTTGCCGTCTGTATCAAGCCTAGCTCTAACCATCAGAGTTTCAAGGCTAGACAGCTCTTGTCCTTCCAGCATGCTGTTGCCGTCATCTAGAACAACAGTACGAGGGAAAGTCCCTAGTGGGTAACGAGCGGCTGCGATAGGCATTGGAGAACCATCTGCTCTGTGTACTGAAACAATTAACACTGAGTTAGGGTCAGCATTCACGTCTGCAGATAGATCGAGCGTTACAGCAACAGTCTTGCCTTGGTCGACACCCATATTGTCGCCCATTTTCTTCTGAGCACTTTCAATACTGCGCGAAAGCATTTCATAGCGACTGTCTTGTGGACCAATCATCTGCTGCATGATGCTCCAGTACTTCACCGCACCTGGGTAGTCTTGACGCTCAAACGCATCAAACGCAAGCAGTGAGAACACACGAAGGTCAACGTAATCGTTTTGAATCAAACGGCTCAAAATCAAACGAGCTTGGTTTTGATCAGCTTCATCAGGAGAAAGCATCAGTGCTTGTGCGAAACCTAACTGAACATCTTCATTCTTAGGTTCAAGCTTGTAAGCTCGTTCCATAGAATCTTTTGCTGTTTCAGCGTCGCGGTTAGCCAGTGCAATACGACCGAGTAGCAACCAACCTGTTGAATCTTTTGGTTGGTAATGCAGACGAGTACGAAGCGCTAGAGTCAAATCTTCCAAGTCATCATCCGTTAGTGCACCACCTTCCGATGACATTAGCTTTTTAGACAATTCAGGAAGGTTCGAGCTCACTTCTTGCCAGTGTTGAACTTTGTCCAACGCACCGAACTTAAAGTACATACCATAAGTCACAACGACGACAAGGATGATCGACGGTACAACCACACCAAGCGTAGAGATTTGAGTCTTCTTCATCTCTTCTTGTGCAGGAACATCATCAAGCAGAGACTGTTTCAAATCATCGATCAGTTCTTGTTGGTTATCAACAAGACCTTCCTCTGCTTCTACTTCTAACTCGACAAGACGGTCTTTATAGAATGCTTTGTTCAACTCGTCGCGAAGCATTTCGTCATTGTTTGCCTTCTTGTTAATGAAAGGCAGAACAATTAAGAAAATTGCCGCTAGCGAAAGGATAATGGTAGAAATCCAAAATAGAGTCATTACTTCTTATCTCCGTCGTTCTCTTCATCGAGTAACGCTTTTAAGCGAGCTTCTTTGTCTGCATCCCAGTCTTTATCTGACTCTACTGCCGCTTTCGATTTTGACTTTCTGCTTCGCAAAATGATCAAGCCAAATCCAAACACAACCACCGCAAACGGACCAATCCAAAGGATCGATGTTGCTAGTGTCAGTGGTGGATTGTAAGTCACAAAGTTACCGTAGCGAGCAATCATGTAATCAATGATATCTTGCTTCGACTTACCGTCTTTTGTCATCTCGTACACTTTTTGACGTAAGTCGACCGCTAACTCAGCGTTCGAATCACCAATCGTGTTGTTCTGACATTTAGGGCAGCGTAATGTATTGCTTAGCTCTTTGAACTGCTGCTCTTGATCTACGGTATCAAATTCATGAAATTCGATAGGTGCAGCAGAAACCGTCGCTGAGATTGCGAACGTAGCAAATAGAGTAATCAATGCCTTTCTAATCATTTCGATTCCTCCAACAACTCTTGATACATCGGCTCAAGCGTCGATGCCCAGTTGGTCGGGTTCACATCACCAACATGGCGGTAACGAACCACACCGTTAGCATCAATTAGGAAAGTTTCAGGTGCGCCATACACGCCGAGGTCAAGACCTAGCATGCCATTACCATCAAACAGGCTGATTAGGTACGGGTTACCCAGCTCTTTTAACCAACCAACCGCTTTATTGCGATCATCTTTGTAATTAAGACCAATGATCTTAACCCCTTGACCAGCAAGTTTGTTCAGGTAAGAGTGCTCTGCATAACAAGTAGGGCACCAAGTCGCCCATACGTTAAGAAGCAACGGCTCACCTTTAAAGATAGCTTGATCATGCAGCTTACCTGGTTGCTCTAAATCTTCTAGGTCAAACTCAGGCACAGGCTTACCAATCAATACGGATTCAAGCTTAGTTGGGTCATCACCCGACTGGTTGCGCATTAATTGCGTTGCAAAGATTCCAGCTAGAACCATGAACGCAATCAATGGAATGAATAAAATCTTCTTGTTCATTCGGATTAAGCCTCCTGCTCTTCAGCCGACTTTTTGGTTGGCTTACGGAAACGGTAACGACGGTCACTGATAGCAATAGCGCCACCAATCGACATGATCAAAGAGCCTGCCCAGATCCAACGTACAAATGGTTTGTAGTAGATACGTACAGCCCAAGATTTGTTGTCGTCTAAACGTTCACCCATCGCGATGTAAAGATCGCGCGTTACACCACGGTCAATCGCTGCTTCCGTCATCATAGACTTAGCGGTGGTGTAGAAACGTTTTTCAGCGTGAAGCGTGTTGATGTATTTGCCTTCTTTAGTAATTTCAAAGTCAGCAATGTAACCATCGTAGTTAGGACCATCTTTGTCACGAACCCCTGTAAACAGGAAGCTGTATTCTTCAAGCTGGTAGCTTTCACCAGGTGCCAGACGAACATCGCGTTCGATGCTGTAGTTTTGCACCATCGCGATACCAATCACTGTCACAGCTAAACCGATGTGACCACACACCATCGCCCAGTGACTACGAGGCAACTTAGTTAGACCTTTCATAAACGTATGACGGTGAGTCGCACGTTCATGCAGCTCAAAGCCGTGCATGAAGATGATCCAGAATGCCATTACCCAGCCAGAAAACGCAGTACCACTGAAGCGGTCAGCCAATAGAGCAACCATTAGCGCACTCAAGCCCAGTGAGAATGCACCTGAAATCAGCATTGGTTTAACAAGCTTAGACAGGTTGTCACGTTTCCAGCGGATCAGAGGACCGATACCAAGCAAGAACGAGAACGGAATCATTAACCAAAAGAACAGCATGTCAAAGAATGGAGCACCGATAGATACCGATCCCAAGCCTAACTGTTTGTGAACTAGTGGTAATAACGTACCTACTAACACAACCACTAGGGCTGCAATCAATAAGATGTTGTTGCCAAGCAGTGCGTTTTCACGAGAAACCAGATCGAAGTTACCACGAACACGAACCGATGCGCCTTTAACAGCAAACAACAGCAGTGAACCACCGATAACGAAGACTAGGAAACCTAGGATAAACATACCGCGAGCAGGATCCGACGCAAACGCGTGAACCGATACCAAGATGCCTGAACGAACTAAGAATGTACCTAGTAAGCTTAGCGAGAATGCAGAGATAGCCAGCAATACTGTCCATGCTTTAAATGTGCCACGCTTTTCTGTTACCGCAAGCGAGTGCATCAGCGCTGTACCAGCCAACCAAGGCATGAATGAAGCGTTTTCTACTGGATCCCAGAACCACCAGCCACCCCAGCCGAGTTCGTAGTAAGCCCACCATGAACCTAGTGCGATACCTACCGTTAGGAATAACCAAGCAGCAATTGTCCAAGGACGCGACCAACGAGCCCATGCCGTATCAAGACGACCACTCATTAGAGAAGCGATTGCGAAAGAGAACGCAACAGAGAAACCTACATAACCCATGTAAAGCATTGGCGGGTGAATAATCAAACCCGGGTCTTGCAGTAGTGGGTTCAAGTCACGGCCATCTACAGGGAAGAAAGGCAATGTACGTAGAAACGGGTTAGACGTTACGATAATGAACAGCAAGAAGCCGACCGTAATCAAACCCATGATAGCCAGTACGCGAGCCACAGACTCTTGAGGCATACCACGGCTAAACGTCGCTACAGCAACCGTCCAACCCGCTTGGATAAGAACCCAAAGCAGTAATGAACCTTCGTGAGCGCCCCAAACCGCCGTAATTCGGTAGTACCAAGGCAGTTGGCTATTCGAGTTACTTGCTACGTATTGAATCGTAAAATCATTTGTGTAGAACGCGTAACACAGGATAAAGAACGAAATCGCTAAGAATCCGAACATACCCCACGACAACGGTCGTGCGCTGTTCATCAGTAATGTGTTATTTCGAGCGGCTCCATACAATGGGAGCACGCTCAGCAGCAATGCAAGTCCCAAGGACAGGATCATCGCAAAATGGCCGATCTCGGCTATCATTGAGCATTTCCTTCTTTTTGTTCAGTCGTGTATTGCAAAGGCTCATGGGTTTTCTTCATTGCTTCCGCAACTTCAGAAGGCATGTACTCTTCATCGTGCTTCGCCAACACCTCAAACGCTTCGATTGTCGTTGCATTTTTAAGAACACCCTGAGCAACAATACCTTGGCCTTCACGGAAAAGATCAGGAAGGATGCCATCGTATAGAATCGTTACTTTAGGGCCTACATCTTGCAAATCAAAGCTTACACGTAGTGATTCATTGTCACGGCTTACAGAGCCGACTACGACCATGCCACCAATACGTAGGCGTTGACCAACTTCAGGTTTTTTACCATCTTTGCCGTTGACCAGCTCAGTTGGTGTGTAGAACAGATCCATGTTCTGGTTAAGTGCGTAAACCATCAATCCAACAGTCGCACTGATACCAAAAAAGATCGCTAAGACAATGCTCAGCCTCTTTTTACGTCTTGGGTTCATAGAGTGTTCTCCATATTTTTTGCTGCATCGATACGAGCCTGACGATCAATCTTAGCTTGTACTTCATTTAGTAATTGCTTACCACGACGAACGCTTACGACCAGTAAAATGATCATCGCGAGAAATGTGATTCCAAATGCACTCCATACATATGAGGCGTAGCCCCCCATGGCAAAGAAATCACTCAAAGATTCAAAATACATAATTACCTACCCTACTACGCTTTTTCGGCCGCAAGCTTGCGAACCCATGGACGGTGACTCTCTTTACTGATGATTTCGTTACGGAAACGAACCATAGTCACAGCACCAAAGAAAAAGGCGAAGCCGAAGATGTTAAGAAGAAGCGGCCATAGCATGTCACTTGAGATCGAAGGTTTTGCGAACTTAGTAATGGTCGCGCCTTGATGAAGTGTATTCCACCACTCTACAGAGAAGTGAATGATAGGGAGGTTAATCACGCCTACGATAGCCAAGATACCCGCCGCTTTCGCTGCTGTTTTTTGGTCGTCAAAAGCGTGGTGTAGTGCGATCACACCCAAGTATAGGAATAGAAGAATCAGCTCTGAGGTTAAACGCGCATCCCAAACCCACCAAGCACCCCACATTGGTTTACCCCAAACTGCGCCAGTTAGTAACGCAATGAAGGTAAACACAGCGCCAATCGGTGCCATCGCCAGTGCGGCCATGTCTGATAGCCTTACCTGCCATACCAAACCGATAAAGGCAGCAATCGCCATCGACATGTAAACGCCCATCGACCAGATTGCAGACGGAACATGGATGTAGATGATACGGAAGCTATCGCCTTGTTGGTAATCAGAAGGCGCAAATGCAAGCCCCCACACGGTACCGACGGATAGACACAATAGCGCTAGGATCGAAAACCATGGCAAAAGTTTACCAGCAAGCTGATAAGAGGTTTCTGCTTTGGCATAGGGATGGAGCCATTTCCACATGTTGTAATCTCACTCTTACTTCATATTGCTTACAGCTATTAAAGCTATAATTATAATAATTTTATTTGTCTTGCTTTCAGTTTTATTGACTCTATGAGTCCAATCGACACATTTGGTTCACATTGGCTATACGATAACGGAACCCCAATCAGTTCACACTTACTCTAAGTGCGGCACTGATCGCAAAAGGCGTCATAGTCATCGCACCCATTAACATTGCCCCAAGCACCGCCAATTGACCGTTGTATGCAACGCCCAAAGCCGCAGCGTCAATTGCTGACGTCGCGAAGATTAAAATGGGGATGTAAAGCGGCAAGATTAACAGGCTTAACAGGACTCCGCCCTTCTGTAACCCAACGGTTAACGCAACACCAATCGCACCAATAAAACTCAATGCGGGTGTTCCTACCAGCAAGGTCAACACAACTGAGAGCCATGTATCAAAATCTAAAGACAACAAAACAGCCAATAATGGGCTGATTAAAATCAATGGTAACCCGGTCAACAACCAGTGTGCTATGACTTTGGACAATACTACCAACTGCAACGGGATTGGCATCAGCATCATCTGTTCAAGGGCGCCATCTTGAAAATCATCACGGAAAAGACGCTCTAAAGAGAGCAATGCAGAGAGCAAAGCGGCCACCCAAACAATACCCGCAGCAATACGCGCAAGTAGGTTTGGCTCTGGGCCAATACTCAAAGGGAAAAGCGTGATAACAATGATGAAGAACCACAAAGGGTTAAAGATATCCGCTTGACGTCGAAACGCGATAAGCAGTTCGCGTCGGATAATCGTGGTCATTGAAGAGATCATATTACTCACCCAACTTTATTTTTCTTAGTTTCGGGCTATCAGCAAACATATCTTGGTGTGTGGTTAACAACACAATGCCACCGTTGTCTGCATGCTGAGAAAAAAGAGATTCGAGAACTTTCACGCCCTGCTTATCAATGGCAGTCAGCGGCTCATCAAGAATCCACAACATTTGCTTGCTCAACCAAAGGCGAGCCAACGCAACTCGGCGTTGTTGGCCTGCTGAAAGTTGCCCCGCAGGTACGTCCTCTCTGCCCGCAAGCCCGACTTGAGCCAGCGCGTGATAAAGCTCTTCTTTGCTGGTACCGCCACTGTGAATCGACTGATAAAAGCTCAGATTCTCATAAGCACTAAGCTCGCGCTTTACGCCTGTTTGGTGACCAAGAAAAAGTAAATTTTGATGATAAACATCTCGACTCGATTCAATAGACTCACCGTCCCAAGAGATAGTGCCGTCATCGCGATCGCCTAAGCCAGTAATAATCCTAAGGAGTGTCGTTTTCCCGGTACCGTTACGACCTTCAACTTGAACCAGCTCACCTGGTTTCAATTGAAAAGACAACGATTCAAACAGAATCCTGTCGTCACGAATAGCAGTTAAATTTGAGACTTCTAGCATAGGTAAATTTAGTCGAGTAATGAGAGCGCTATAGTAGCACACCAACATGGTGACAAAACAGGACTAGGCGTTTTCGATAGAACAAAGTCGGTAAGAAACTGTTACCACCTCATCACAATTTACACATTTTCATCAACAAACAAGATATTGTCGTAGATACAAGCACTTATAAACATCGTTCTATATAGATCGGACAGGCATAAAAAAAGAAGCCGAAGCTTCTTTTAAGAGGAATACGTAATAAACATCAATTGCTCAATACGAATTAAGCGCTCAATTTAACGACGTCGAGGCGGGTCTCTGCGATCGCGAGAGGCATCGGGTTGCTGATCGTACGATGAAGGGTCGCTTCGTAATGAAGGAATTTTCTCTTTACCAGCAAGCTTGTTCTGCAGAGACATCATCAGCTCAGCTTCTGCTTTGGGTAATTCACATTCTTCAATTAACTCGTTAATCCCAGCGCCAAGCTGAACCATTTTCGTTGCACGTGTGTACAAACGTCCATCGGTATCCGCATGTTCCAGCTCAACAATACGTTCATTCAAATGTTTGATAAGATCTTGTTGTTCAGTCACTTTCTGGCCAAGGCCAACCACAACAGAGCGAACCTCAAGTAATTGCTTACTCGATTTTTGAAGCTCTTTGTCCAAGTTACGAACTTGCAGGCGTGACTGATCGAGCTGCTTTTGAATCGCACGTTTTACTTTGCTAATCAAAATCAGGATAAATAACGTAAAAACCCCAACGCCTGATATCAGAGCGACAGGGCTTAAAGGAAGCGCTTCAAACATTACAGGTGAGCCATCTCATCCCATTCGTCTTCGCTTAGTAGTTTGTTTAGATCTACTAAGATAAGTAGCTTGCCATCTCGGTTACTTACACCTTGGATGAACTTAGCACTTTCATCAGTACCAACACTTGGCGTTGTGTCGATTTCAGAAGAACGCAGGTAAACCACTTCAGCAACGCTATCTACTAGAATGCCAATTACTTGACGCTCAGATTCAATAACGATGATACGAGTGTTGTCTGTGATTTCACCTTGCATCAAACCAAAGCGAGAACGAGTGTCGATAACAGTAACAACGTTACCACGTAGGTTAATAATACCTAGAACGTAATCTGGAGCACCCGGTACTGGAGCAATTTCGCTGTAACGTAGTACTTCACGTACTTGCATTACGTTGATGCCGTAAGTTTCTTCTTCTAGCTGGAAAGTCACCCATTGAAGTACTTCATCATTCGTTTGCTCTTTTCTTACTTCAACTTCACTCATATGAGACATAGATAATCCTCTTGCCGTCGTTACCGACCACTATTATTAACTTGATGCTTATTGTTAGCCCAATGCTTATTACTAGCTTAATGCTTTTACATCTAGCCCTGCGTTTAGCATGGCGATTAATGCTTCAACATGAATCAAAGCACACATTTTTTCTTTTACCATACCAGCGAGCCATGGGCGTTTCCCTGCCATTTCTCGCCAACGTACTTTGTCTGTATTAAGTAGCTCGGTGCCTTTGAGCTCTGTGCCCGCCAGGCCCCACAAGCTCTCTCCAAGCATCACTATATATTGATAGTTTTCTTTGTATTCGTCACCTGATAGTTTCTCAGACATCACCCATTTTGCGGTGTCGACCACATCTAGCTGACTATCACGGTTGGTTTGTAAACCCAAATACCAAGCTGGCTTACCAATGATATGACTTAACTCTTCAAGGCGATGGATGCCGCCAAGCTCATCAAGTGGCACCGCAAAGGTCACGCCGTTTACATCAAAATACAAGACTTGAAAGTCTTCTTTGCGAACCGTACTTTCCCAAGAGGTAAACTGGTCAGCACCTCCTGCTTGAGTTTCGGGTTCAATAACTGTCTCGGGATCAGGAACGTCAAGTTCAGGCTCAACAGCCTTAACTTCTACTTGTTCCGTCTCCAACGATTCAGCTTGTAACTCTTCAATTTGCTGCGATTCAACAGGTGGCTCTAAAACAATTGATAAATCGGGTTCTGGAAGATTCCAATCCTGAATCTCTGGCTCTTCGAACACTTGAACAGACTCAACCGCGGCATCAAACATTTGCATGTCTGCTTGCTGGGCGATTTTCTGGGTGTTCTGATCCATCAACTCATCAAGGTTCAGTTCATCAACAACATTGGTCGCCTCTAAACGGCTGAGTAGTTTCTGAACATCTTCAAGGTTAGGAACCTCAAACTCAGCCGCGCGTATTTCTGCGTAGCTAGAGTGGTGACTCGAAAATTGGCGCTCTGGCTCTGGCTCTGGC
>NZ_JBFRSD010000019.1:0-75676 GCF_041473395.1 Vibrio sp. 10N.222.55.C6 | reverse complement strand
GCTCTGGCTCTGGCTCTGGCTCTTCAGATTGTGATTCGTCGCTCGACTCGTCAACAAAAAAATCGTCAGATTCAAAGCTTTCATCACCTAACAGCGCAGTAAAATAATCATCCAGTGCTTGTTCACTGGAGAGACTTGGCTGCGCCAATGTTGATTCTTTATTCGCGCTCATTTATCGCCAACCTTTCGAGATAAATAAGCAACTGTTTATAAGCAAATACACCACGGCTACCCGATGCAAAATGAGAGGCTGGCAAGCGCTTTAGGCTCGCATCTCGAAACTTGGTATCAATCGGCACAGCAGACGTCCAAACTTGGTTTGGGTAATCATCTTTGAGCTGCGTTAATGTTTGCAGTGAGGCTTTGGTTCGCTTGTCGTACATCGTCGGGACAATCGTAACCTTAAACGGTGTTTTGCGAGACTTCTGCATGATGGTCAAAGTGCGAATCATGCGCTCTAAGCCCTTCATCGCCAAAAATTCCGTCTGTACCGGAATCAATATACGATCGCTTGCAGCCAATGCATTGACCATCATCACACCAAGAATTGGCGGGCAATCGATCAACACATAGTCGTAGTCATCTTTTAAAGCGGCCAAAGCACGCTTCAAGATCAACCCCATGCCGCTTCGATTTCCCATTACACGGTCTAATGTCGCCAAAGACATATGCGCAGGGATAATATCGATACCTTCGACTTCCGTTTGTAAAAGCAAAGGTCTTACCGTCTGCGCGTTAAATTCACGCAGCTGGAACAGATCAAACAGGCTCGATTCCACCGTATCTGAATCGTAACCCAGATAGGTGGTCAGTGATGCATGTGGGTCAGTATCAACCAACAGAACACGGTGCCCCTTCAACGCAAGTAAACCTGCTAGAGTCACGGTCGTGGTCGTTTTACCAACACCACCTTTTTGGTTTGCAACACTCCAAACAATCATTTCGATTTACCTAAGCTAACCCAACTTCGACCAAGATCCTTTCCGCGATACGGTCTAGAGGGAGGTCTTCAGTAGAAATGCCAGCTTTTGCTACAGCTTGAGGCATACCATATACAACACAGCTATCTTCGTCTTGTGCCCAAATTGTCGAGCCCGCAGTTTTCAACATACGCGAACCTTCTCGACCATCTGCGCCCATACCAGTCAGGATCATAGACAACACTTTGTCGCCGTAGATCTTCGCTGCAGAGCCGAATGTGACATCCACACAAGGCTTGTAGTTCATGCGGTCGCCGCCATCGATAATTCTTAGACGTGCAGACCCTGCGCGGCCATCAACCATCATCTGTTTACCACCTGGAGCAAGATACGCCACGCCAGGTTTTAACACATCACCGTCTTGCGCTTCGCGAACTTCAATCTTACACAAGGTGTTCAAGCGACTCGCAAAAGCCGCTGTGAATGTTGCTGGCATATGCTGAACTAACACAATTGGATGTGGGTAGTGTGCAGGGATGCGAGTCAAAATCTTCTGTAGAGCAACAGGGCCGCCAGTCGAAGTACCAATGGCTGTTAATTGATACTTCTTACCTGACGCTCTGAATTTCGCCGTTGATGCAACCGCAGGCTTCGCTGTCGAAGTCGAAGCTGCTGTTGAAATCGGCTGGCGCAATAGCGTAGATGTTGAAGTCGTCGCAGTCGCTCTCGGCGCAATAGGAGCACGACGCATAAATGCACGCTTCGCTGCAATCTGAATCACACGCTGTTGAAGCAATGCAACTGCATCGTCGCGGTTACGTGCAATGTCTTCAAACTTCTTAGGAAGGAAGTCGAGAGCACCTGCATCTAACGCATCTAACGTTGCTCTCGCTCCATCATGCGTTAACGATGAAAACATCAAAATAGGCGTTGGAGACGCGGCCATGATTTCACGAACGGCAGTGATACCGTCCATGACAGGCATTTCAATGTCCATAGTGATTACGTCAGGTCTTAGCTGTTTCGCTTTCTCAACGGCTTCTTTACCGTTTACTGCAACATCAATGACTTCTAGGCGAGCCTCTGAGTTGATGATCTCGCTAACGCGACGACGAAAAAAACTCGAATCATCAACGACTAATACTTTAATCGCCATATTTATCCTTAAATTAAATTCTTGACGCTGCTGCGTACTGCTTCAACAAGTCCGGCACATCTAGAATCAATGCAATGTGTCCGTCACTTGTAATTGTCGCGCCTGCCATTCCTGGCGTGCCTTGCAGAAGCTTATCAAGCGGCTTGATGACTACTTCTTCTTGACCGATCAGCGTATCGACAACAAAACCAACACGTTGGCTACCAAGTTGCACGATAACAACATGACCGTGTCCTTTGCGCAGTTCAACAATACCCGCTTTAGGTGCAAGCCAGTTTTGCAAGTAGAACAACGGAATAGACTTATCGCGAACGATGATCGTCAGCTGACCATCAACCACGTTTGTGCGGCTTAAATCTAGGTGGAAAATCTCGTTAACCGATGCCAATGGCAATGCAAATGGGTGACCTGCAACACCGACCATCAAGGTTGGTAGAATCGCTAGGGTTAGTGGAACCTTGATGGTGATCTTGGTGCCCTGTCCCATTTCTGAATCAATATCAATAGAGCCGTTCAGTGTGTTGATCGCTGTTTTCACAACGTCCATGCCCACACCACGACCAGAGATATCCGAGATCTGCTCTTTGCTTGAGAAGCCAGGAGCAAAAATCAGGTTGAAACACTCTTTATTTGATAAGCGAGACGCTGCATCTTCATCCATCAGGCCACGTTTAAC
Source organism: Vibrio sp. 10N.222.55.C6 (assembly GCF_041473395.1). Lineage (NCBI taxonomy): Bacteria > Pseudomonadati > Pseudomonadota > Gammaproteobacteria > Vibrionales > Vibrionaceae > Vibrio > Vibrio sp. 10N.222.55.C6. Next base: position 72,924 of record NZ_JBFRSD010000019.1, on the reverse strand, counting down.
CGCGATAGCACGAAGCTTATCAGGGTCCATACCGCCACCGTCATCAACGATAGCCAGTTCAATGTGGTCACCTTCTTGAGAGGCAGACAGAATCACTTTACCCGTTTGTAATTTACCCGCAGCAACACGGTCGTTTGGCATTTCAATACCATGATCGACAGAGTTTCTCACCAAGTGAATCAGGGGATCAGCAAGTGCTTCTACTAAGTTTTTATCAAGGTCCGTTTCTTCGCCACGCATTTCAAGAACGATGTCTTTCTTCAAGCTACGAGCAAGGTCACGGACAACTCGTGGGAAGCGACCAAATACTTTCTTGATCGGCTGCATACGAGTCTTCATTACCGCACCTTGAAGGTCTGCAGTAACAACATCTAAGTTAGAGACAGCTTTCGACATTTCTTCGTCGTTGCTGTTGAGGCCTAGGCTGACTAGTCGGTTACGCACCAATACCAGTTCACCCACCATGTTCATGATGGTGTCCAGTGTTGATGTATCAACACGAACTGTCGCTTCAGCTTGTTGCTTCTTAGCCGGCACTTTAACTTCAGCTTTTGCTGGAGCGCTCGGTTTTGGCTCAGCTTTAACGGCAACTGGCGCAGCAGGTTTAGGCGCAGCTTGAGGTGCTACTGCCTTAACTTCTGCTGGCTTAGTCGCGGCATCCAATTCTTCAATCGAAGGTCCATTACCTGAGCCATGTAGTTGGTCAAGTAACTTCTCGAACTCTTCGTCAGTCATCAGATCATCGCCTTCAGACATCGCCGAAACAGGTGCTGCTGGCGGCGTTGGCGGTGGAGGAGGCGTTGAACTTGCCGCTGTCGGGCTCTTACCCGCACCGTGCAATTCATCTAATAACTTTTCAAATTCGTCATCAGTAATATCACCGCTCTCAGCAACCGGCTGAGGAGCAACAGGAGCTGGCGGCGGTGTTGGTACAGAAGATGCTGTTGGTGAACCACCTTTACCGTGAAGCTCATCAAGCAAGCGTTCAAACTCATCTTCAGAGATATCATCGACTGAAGATGCATTGATGTTTGAGCTTTCAGCAGTAGGTTCCGGAGCAATAACAGGCTCAGGCGCTGCAACAACAGGTTCAGGGATAATAGGTGCAGGCGCTTCTACTGGTGCCACTTCATCCGCAGACTCTGGTTTACAGAGACGGTGAAGTTCATCCAATAAAGATTGGTCGGCTGGCACTAAAGGTTCCTGATCTTGCACGGCGCGAAACTGTACATTGACTGTATCTAGCGCCTGCAGCATGGTATCCATCAAACCTGATGTTACGCTGCGTTGGCCGTTTCGCAGAATGTCGAACACATTCTCAGCACCATGACAAGTATCCACCAGCTCAGTTAATGCTAGGAAACCAGCACCACCTTTTACTGTATGGAAACCACGGAAAATAGCATTTAATAGGTCTTTGTCGTCAGGGTTATTCTCAAGCTCTACCAGTTGTTCTGATAGGAGTTCAAGGATCTCTCCTGCTTCGACTAAAAAGTCCTGAAGAATATCTTCGTCTAAATCGTAGCTCATACGTTACCTTTAAAATCCAAGACTGGATAACAAATCGTCGACTTCATCTTGAGATGCGACAGCGTCTTCGCGCTCTTCTGGGTTCATAATTGGACCTTCAGGCGCAATCGATGCTTTCTTCTCTGACTCTGGAGTTGGCTCTTTTTGATTCGCACCGAATACCGTGAGAATCTCGACCAAACGTCCTTCCACCTCATTCACCAAGGTAATAACTTTGCTGATTATCTGCCCAGTTAAATCTTGGAAATCCTGAGCCATCAAGATTTCAGTCAATTGTCCGCGTAGTTCAGTACTGTCGCCTTCTACTTGGACAAGCAATCCATCAATGCGGTGACATAAAGCTTTAAATTGTGCCAGCTCAATGCGGCCATGCATCAGTTCATTCCATTGAGGCCTTACTTGAAGTAAACACTCGTGTAGGTTGTCTGCGATTGGCATACAGCGATCGACAGCGTCCATCGTCTTATTTGCCGCAACTTCCGTTTTATCAATGACATACTGAAGGCGATCCCTTGCATCAGGGATTTCGTCATTTGCGATAACGCTGATGCGTTCATCGAAATTGAATTGAGTCAAAGAGTCGTGGAGGTCGCGTGTCAGACTTCCTATTTCTTGAAGCATTGGATTGTCTTGAAGACTAAAGTTATCTTCATAAATGCTTCTCACAAGAGAATCAGCATTTTGCTGCTCATCGTTCTCAAGCAGCTCTACTAATTTTTTTGCTTGTTCTAATGAAATCATCCTGAATTCGGCCTTACTCCGCATACTTTGTGCGCTTAGGCTATCGAGATAAACAGATAACTTATCAGTCAGTGTTTACCTAGAAGTGCCTAAATTTATTGATGCTTATAAGCGATCAAAAATCTTATCAAGTTTCTCTTTCAGCGTTGCAGCAGTGAAAGGCTTCACAATGTAACCATTAACACCCGCTTGCGCAGCTTCGATGATCTGCTCACGCTTCGCTTCAGCTGTGATCATAAGCACTGGAAGGTGCTTAAGTTCTGCGTCTGCACGAATGTGTTTAAGCAGGTCAATCCCTTGCATGCCTGGCATGTTCCAGTCAGTTACCACGAAATCAAATTCGCCTTTTTTCAGCATAGGTAACGCGGTCAAGCCATCATCTGCTTCTTGAGTGTTGTTGAAACCTAAATCGCGAAGTAGGTTTTTAACAATTCGGCGCATCGTTGAAAAATCATCAACAATGAGAATTTTCATGTTTTTGTTCAAATTAGCCTCCACTGAATAGGATCAGTGTTGTTAGTCGTTCTGTGTCCAAGCACTTAACTTAGTGCGTAAACGCTGCATAGATTGGCTCAGTATTTGGCTGACACGAGATTCGCTGACACCTAACACTTCCCCAATCTCTTTTAAATTGAGTTCTTCGTCGTAATAAAGCGAAAGCACAAGGCCTTCCCTTTCCGGAAGTTGTTTTATCGAATCGATCAAAGCTTGGCGGAATGACTCATCAGCAACCCCTTGAAAAGGCGTATTATCTTGAGAGTCTTCATTCGGAGATATTACATCATCTGAGACGCCTAAATCTTCAATTCCAACCAGTCTTGAGCAATTAATGTCAGTTAAAGCACTGTGATACTGCTCTAAACTGAGCCCCATGTGTTTTGCCACTTCGGCATCACTCGGGTCGCGGTTGAGGATACCCTCTAATTCCGCAATTGCACTGCTGATTTCTCGATTGTTCTTATGAACCGATCTCGGCACCCAGTCCCCACGGCGAATGTCATCCAACATTGCCCCGCGAATCCGAATACCAGCATACGTCTCAAAGCTTGCGCCTTTGGTACCATCATAGTTTTGTTGCGCTTCAATCAAGCCGATCATGCCAGCTTGAATTAAGTCATCAACCAATACATTAGGCGGTAATCGCCCCAACAAGTGATGAGCGATACGTTTAACCAACACAGAGTACTTCTCAAAAAAAGCCTGTTGGCTATTGTGATTAGCGTGTTGGTCGTAAGTAAGCGCTTTATTCACCAAATGGTTCCTCTATAAATTCAGTACGATTCAGCAGCCTTTCAACAAAGAACTCCAAGTGTCCGCTCGGTGTTTTTGGTATTGGCCAGGTCAAGGCTTTGTTAGCCAAAGAGCTGATTGCCAATGCAGCTGGAGAGCGAGGAAACGCATCGACTACGATTTTCTGTCTCTTGACTGATTGACGTACTTTATCATCTAAAGGAATACATGCTACGAGTTCGAGGCTCACATTCAAGAAGCGCTCTGTGACCAAAGTCAACTTTGCAAATAATTCTCGGCCTTCGCGGTAGCTTCTGACCATATTTGCAACAACTTTGAATCGCTGAACTTGGTGTTCTCTGCTTAAAAGCTTAATCAAAGCATATGCATCCGTGATCGAGGTAGGTTCATCACATACCACGACAACCACGTCTTGCGCCGCTCTTGAGAAGCTGATCACCATGTCCGAAATACCGGCTGCGGTATCAACCAACAAGATATCCATCTCGTCTTCAAGCGAACCGAATGCGCGAATCAAACCAGCATGCTGTGCGTGTGAAAGTTCAGTCATGCTTTGAGTGCCCGATGTCGCTGGAATAATTTTAATTCCGTGCGGCCCTTCGACAATCGCATCCTTAAGTTCACATTCGCCAGCCAACACATGCCCAAGGTTTCGTTTAGAACGAATACCTAGCATGATATCGACGTTCGCTAGTCCTAAATCGGCATCTAGCACCATGACTTTTTTGCCTTGGCGCGCCATGCAAATAGCCATACCTAACGTCACATTAGATTTACCAACGCCTCCCTTACCACCGGTTACAGCGATAACTTTTGTGAGTGAAGGCTTGGTTAAGCGACGGAGGCCGCTAGCTTGGTCATGTATCATATTTTCATTCATATTTATCCGCCGCCTAGAGCCCTTCAGAATCGCTATTCCAGTAATGAGGTTCATTCTCTGTAGATTTTTCTAATAGCTCATTAGCCTTAGCAATCATGTACTTTGGCTGAGCTATAACGATATCTTCAGGAACTCGTTGACCATTTGCTATGTAAGCAACTGGTAATGCATTTTGTATTACGACACTGATGAATTCACCTAGACTTAGGGATTCATCCAGCTTAGTCATGATGCATCCCGACAACGGGATTCTTCTAAAGTGTTCAATTGTTTCTTGCAGCACTTTGCGTTGCGCGGTTGCAGGCAACACAAGGTAGCTATTGATAACGGAACCACTCTCTTGCATCAATGTGTCTAACTGCTCAGATAGGCGAACATCTCGTTGTCCCATGCCTGCAGTATCGACCAGAATCAGGCGACGATTACGTAACTGATATATTACATCGGCCAGTTCGCTAGAATCTTTAGCAACTCTTACAGGACAACCCATAATTCGGCCGTAGATCGATAACTGCTCATGTGCACCTATACGATATGTGTCAGTTGTCACTAGTGCGACGTTATCAGCGCCATATTCCATGGCAGCACGTGCAGCTAGCTTTGCAACAGTCGTTGTTTTACCCACGCCGGTTGGGCCAAGTAGAGCCACAATACCGCCGCGTTTTAAAATATCTTTTTGTGTAACGGAGATTTGGTCAGCAACCAGAGCTAACAGAGCCTTCCATGCACGTGCAGGTTTAGTATCTTCAGGAATGTAGCAAGCCATTTGATCGGCAAGCTCTGCAGATACACCCATACGTTCAAGGCGCTTAATAAGCATGGCTCTCAGTGGTTCACGGCGCTCAACTTCTTGCCACATCAACCCAGAAACTTGATGCTCTAACAGACGACGAATTGAGGTCATCTCTTCGCGCATCGTTTCCATTTCAGTATCAGAACCTTTGGACTGAGTGTTCTCTCGACCACGATCATAACGGGTAGGATCCAAGCGAGGTGTCGGGCGCTCTACTCTGCGGTCTTCAGCAATCAACTTAGACAAACCCGTTTCACGAGCAAATGCAGAATCAAGATTTCCGTGAGACTGTTGGTTACCGTGAGATTGCTGATGGCCATGAGACTGCAAATTGCTTTGAGTCTGATGACTATGAGGCTTATGGCCCGTGCTTGATTGGCGATTGAGCAATGCTGACAATGAATCTTCATTTTCTGCACGATGCTGTGGCTCATCATCGGCGCCATGACTGTATTGCTTAAGCATATTCGCAAAGCGCTTAGTCATTGAGCGTCCACCTTCAACATTCGACTGTAGGCTAACCTTGTCATCGTCTAGTTGACGTCGCCCAGCAGGAGCTGCGGGCGCGGCCATTTGCGTATATTGGCTTTGTGCAGGCTGCTGAGGTTTATTTAATCTCTGGCTCGCTGTCGACGGGCTGGATTCGCCATCAATAGCGGCAACAATTTCCACGCCACCTGCGACCTTTTTGTTAGACATGATCACCGCTTCTGAACCAAGTTCTTCTTTAACTTGGAGCAGAGCCGTTCGCATATCTTTTGCAAAAAATCGTTTAATTTTCAATTCGATTGTCCGTTCTAATTAGGCGGCTTAATTACCAACAGCTTGTACTATACGTATCTGCTTTTCGTCCGGTATTTCTTGGTAAGACAAGACTCGCAAGCTTGGGATCGTGTTCTTCACGAACTTAGCCAGAGTCGAACGCAACACGCCAGAGGTCAATAGTACCGCGGGCTCACCTTTCAGCTCTTGCTCTTGTGTAGCGTGGCTGAGAGAGGTCTGTAAACGTTCGGCTAAACCAGGTTCAATACCAGCAGATTCTCCGCCGGATGCCTGCATGGTTTGATGCAAGATTTGTTCCAGCTCAGGAATCAAGGTTATCACTGGTAACTCGGGCTCTATACCATTGATTTCCTGAACAATTAATCGTTTCAATGAGATGCGAACCGCCGCAGTAAGTATGTCAGGTTCTTGACTCTTACCTGAATACTCCGACAAAGTTTGGACTATGGTTCGAATGTCACGAATTGGAATCGCTTCATTCAGCAGGTTCTGTAGCACTTTCACAACCACACCCAACTGCAATTGATCCGGTACAAAACCTTCCACCAGCTTAGGTGTTGAGCGGCTGAGCATCTCAAGTAAGTTCTGAACTTCTTCGTGGCCAATGAGCTGCGATGCGTTGTTGGTTAGCAGCTGGCTAAGGTGTGTCGCCAGTACTGTAGAAGAATCTACAACGGTATAACCTAGAGCTTGTGCGTGTTCACGCTGCTCTTCACGAATCCAAACCGCTTCAAGGCCAAAGGCAGGGTCAATCGTCGGCTCGCCATCGATCATGCCATAGACTTGGCCCGGGTTAATCGCGAGCTCCATGTCTGGCTTAATCTCAGCTTCACCCACAGCAACACCCATCAGGGTAATACGGTAGCTGTTTGGTGTCAGTTCTAGGTTATCGCGAATGTGTACCGCTGGGATCAAGAAACCAAAGTCTTGAGACAGCTTTTTACGCACACCTTTAACGCGTTCAAGCAATTCACCACCTTGGTCTCTATCAACCAAAGGAATTAAACGGTAACCCACTTCTAAACCAATAATATCGACAGGTTGAACATCATCCCAAGAGAGCTCCTTCTGAGAGCCTACTTCTCCATTCGCTTCAACTGTCGCCGGAAGGTTAGGCTCTTCCGCCTTCTTCTTGTTCTTTTTATCGATGTAATACGCCCCCGCGCCTGCAACGATGGCAAGGCTCAAGAACGAGAAATGTGGCATACCCGGAACAATACCCATGATGCCAAGGATGGCGGCGGTGATCATCAAGGCTTTTGGATTGTCGAACATCTGGAAGACAAGTTGCTCACCCATATCTTCATCAGTATTTTGGCGCGTTACCATCATCGCAGCTGCAATAGACAGTAATAGAGATGGAATTTGTGCAACCAGACCATCACCGATAGTCAGTAGCGTGTAGATTTCGATTGCTTCACCAAAACCAAGATCAAACTGAGCCATACCAATGCTCAAGCCACCAATGATGTTGATGAATAAGATTAAGATACCAGCGATCGCATCGCCTTTAACAAACTTAGAAGCACCGTCCATGGAACCGTAGAAGTCAGCTTCTTTGGTGACTTCAAAACGTCTCAGACGCGCTTGGTCTTGGTCGATCAAACCTGCGTTCAAGTCGGCATCGATTGCCATCTGTTTACCCGGTAAGGCGTCTAACGTGAAACGCGCGCTTACTTCCGAGATACGACCCGCACCTTTGGTTACAACCATGAAGTTGATGATCATAAGAATCAAGAACACCACTAAACCAACCGCGTAGTTACCACCGATAACCACGTTACCGAAGGCTTCAATCACGTTACCTGCCGCGTCGCCACCTTCGTGACCATGGAGCAATACCACACGTGTCGAAGCAACGTTCAAGGCCAATCGAAGTAGAGTCGCAATCAGCAGGACGGTCGGGAATGCAGCGAAATCTAAAGGCCTGCGGGTATAAACCGATACCAATAGCACAACCATAGACAGTGCAATATTGAAGGTGAAGAACATATCCAACAAGAAAGCTGGAATGGGCAACACCACCATAGCAAGCGTTGCAAGTACCATAACAGGTGCACCAATCGCAGGCATGGCACGGTTAGGGATTTTAGGTAGCTTGTCCACAAAAGGCAGGGAGAATTTCATAAATCTAGACAGTTTCGCTATGTTGTAGCTCTCTGAACAAGTGGATTAGGTCTTAGTCAGGGCTGTTTGCTATGGGCTTATAATGTTCAGGCTACTACAGCAAACACTGTACCAACATCTCACGTCAAATTATCGCCATCACCTCTATAAAAGGAAGATTAGCTAGCTCGCTATTATCAGGGTTCATCACGCAGAGCTCAAGCAATTGATCTAATGACGTAAATCAGGTGGGATCGGCATATTAGAATCTTGCAGCTTTGGTCGCTCACCACCTCGTTTTCGGTACTGTTTAAGCTGGAAAACATATGCAAGCACTTGTGCAACTGCTGTAAACAGACCGTCAGGAATTTGTTGTTCTAGCTCAGTGGTATGATAAAGCGCCCTCGCCAATGGCGGCGCTGGAACGATATAGATGTCATTTTCACGCGCAATCTCTCGGATCTTCATCGCCATGTGGTCGACACCTTTAGCAACCACAATTGGTGCTTTGTCTTGATTCTGCTTGTAGCGCAGCGCCACTGAGAAGTGCTCTGGGTTGGTCACAATCACATCCGCTTGAGGGACATCAGCCATCATGCGACGCTGAGCCGCTTCCCTTTGAAGCATACGAATTCGGCCTTTCACTTCCGGCTTACCTTCAGTGTCTTTGAATTCGTCTTTGACTTCTTGTTTGGTCATCTTCAGCTGATCAGCGTGTTGCCAAATCTGGAATGGGATATCAATCGCCACAACAATCAACAAAGAACAACTGATCAACAGAATAAAGTTGAGCAAGATATCCAAGGCATGGAAGATGTTTTGTGGATAGACGTCCATGCTCAGCTGCATTAAATCATGCTGAGAGGCTTGAATCAGATAAATCGCCATCCCCGATACGAGCGCTACTTTAAGAATAGACTTGAGCAGTTCAACCCAACTTTGCAGGCCAAACATACGCTTGATACCACTGAGTGGGTTGAGCTTAGACGCCTTTGGCATCGCCGCTTGCATTGAGAAGTTAATCCCACCGACACCCGCAGCGCCGATGACGGCAGCAACAAACAAAGTTATCAGTATCAAAAACAGCGGGAACAGCAGGTTCACCAGTGCACCACCAGCGATTTCTAGGAGTTTGTTAGTGTCAAAGATCTCGTCGCGACTCAAAGAGAACAGGCGTTGCATCGCCTCGAACAAAGCCTTCGCCATCGATTCGCCAAACCACATTAAAGCAATCGCACCGACAATAAGTACCGACGCTGACGCTAGCTCTTTTGACCTTGCAACCTGCCCTTTCTCTTTGGCCTGTTGCAAGCGTTTGGGCGTGGCGTCTTCTGTGCGTTCTTGACCGTCTGACTCTGCCATTTCAGTCTCCTAGCAATCTAACCGGATTAGACGACATATCTGTTGTTCGCCCTGCATCCAAAATAGCTCATAGTGACTATATAAGCCGCCAAGGATGTACCAACAAAGCAACAGACCCACGAGTAGCGCAAATGCAAAACCCAAAGAAAAGATGTTTAACTGAGGTGCCGCACGCGTCATTACACCAAAAGAGAGGTTAATCGTTAGCAGCGCAATAATCCCCGACAATGACATCGCTAATGCCGTTTTGAACATGATGCCGAGCCACAACGCGAGCTCTCGAAAATCCACAGAGGTTAGAGAGCCACTGCCAATCGGCAAGGTCTTAAAACTAAACACCACCAGCTGCAGCATTTTCAAGTGACCATCGGTCGCCAAAAAAAACATGGTCGCTAGCAGCATGAACAGCTGACCAAGTACCGGCGTATTTTGCCCGTTAGCCGGGTCGACCATTGATGCAAAACCCAAGCTCGATTGCATACCGAGGATCTGACCCAGCATAACAAAGGTTTGAATCATGAACTGGGTAACAAAACCCATGGCCACGCCAATCACAATTTGCTCGAAGACAGTCAGGAAGCCTTGAAAGGACAGAAGTTCAATCTCTTTGGGAACGGCCGGAATCGCAGGCATCACCGCAAAAGTGATCGCCAAGCCTAAATACAGACGAATACGCGGCGACACGAAGCGTGCCCCTGTTACCGTCATCACCATCAGCATCGCTGAGATGCGAGTGTATGGCCAAAAATAATTGGCTAACCACTCAAGTACAAGGCTCGTTGGGTATTCCATATCGGTTTAATACAGAACTTGCGGCAAGCGTTCGATGAGCTCAAAAAAGAACTCCATCATCATCTGGGTCATCCAGTGTGCGAATAGCATCAACGCCAACAAAGTTACGATCAAACGCGGCAGGAAACTCAGGGTTTGTTCGTTGATTGAGGTCGCAGCTTGGAAAACAGCCACAACCAAACCGATCAGCAGGCTAGGAATAATGATGGCGCAAACCATGATTAATACCATCCAAAGGGCATCTCGGAACAACTCTACGAATATTTCAGGATTCATTATTCCCCCAGCTACAAGGCAAAACTGCCGGCGAGTGTGGAGAGTATCAAGTTCCAGCCATCAACAAGAACAAACAGCATCAACTTAAACGGCAGCGATACAATCATCGGTGACAACATCATCATACCCATAGCCATCAATACCGATGCCACCACCAAGTCGATGATTAGGAAAGGCAAGAACAGCATAAATCCGATTTGGAAAGCCGTTTTTAATTCCGATGTGATAAATGCTGGAATCAGAACCGCCATCGAAACATCTTCAGGGTTAGTCACTTCCGCGCCAGAAATCTCAACAAAGGTTTCAAGATCTTTGATTCGAGTCTGCTTGAGCATGAAGGATTTAATCGGTTCTTGGGCAACATCAAATGCCTGTCGTGCCGATATCTGTTCATTAAGATAAGGCTGAACTGCTTGTTCGTTAACTTGATTAATCACTGGCGACATGATGAAGAAGGTCAAGAATATCGCGATACCAATAATGACTTGGTTAGACGGTGTTTGTTGTAGACCCATCGCCTGACGCAAGATAGACATCACAACCACAATACGAGTGAACGATGTCATCAAAATCACCATCGCCGGCAAGAAGCCAAGCATGGTCATTAACGCGAGAATTTGCAGGTTAATCGAGTAGTCTTCACCGCCATTGGCATTGGTTGTCATGGTAAAGGCAGGTATGCCGCCACCATTGCCAGTCAAGCTGCCCGTGGTCATGGTTGTCGATTTGGCTTGGTCTTGTTCCATCGTGCTGATAGTGACCGATTCCGAGCCAGCGGTATTCGCAGGAATGACGGTGCCGTCTTCAGCTTGTGCAAATACCGACACACTGAATACGATTGAGCATAGGAGAATAAGCTGAACCAACCACACTTTCACCGCTCGGAAAGCTCCGGCTTGGTGAAAGTAAGAGGAGTTCAAAAGTCCGTTACTTGTTTGCATCTTTTTTTATTAGCTGGGAAAGCTGACTTGAAAATGTACTTTTTTCCAGCATCTCCTGAGTAAGAGGTTTATCGAGCTTAGAGATCAGCTGAATCGATTGTGTGGTAATCCCTACCAAGAACTGTTCATCACCCGCTTGCACAATAGCGATACGCTCTTTAGTACCAACAGGGATTTGCCTAACAATCGCCAAACCTTGTTGATTCGACATCGCAGGTACTTGCATTCGCTTGAGTAGCCAAGCAATAAATAAAATGAAGGCTATAACGAAAATTAGCGACCCAAAGGTGGTCGCTAAATCGAGAGAAGGCGGTGTTGCTGCAAAGGCAATGGAAGGAGCCGTTAATAGCCCTACTCCCAAGATTCCTCGTAACAAACCTGTCATTCCGAGAAAAGAGCCCGCAAGTCTTTGAGACAAAAAGCTCATTAACGCAGCTTCTTAATTCGTTCTGTTTGGCTAATAACGTCAGTCAAACGAATACCAAATTTGTCATTTACTACAACCACTTCACCGTGAGCAATCAGAGTACCGTTAACCATCACATCTAGTGACTCACCAGCAATTCGATCAAGCTCAACAACCGAGCCTTGGTTCAATTGGAGTAAGTTACGAATACTGATCTGAGAGCGACCAACTTCCATCGAAATAGTCACTGGAATATCCATAATGGTATCCAGCTTACGACGCTCATCTTCAGAAATCGGAGATGATGAATCGGTTAGCTCATCAAGTGGTGCCGCAAGCACATCATCAACATCAATTGACGGCGCTAAAGGATCTTCACCAAGTGCTGCAGCCCATTCGTCTGCTAGCTTTTGATCTTCACTAGGTTCCATTACCAATTCCTATACTTTTATCTATTTTACTATTCGTCGTCATCATCACTGTTTTCGAGCTCAGACAATAAGTCTTTACCTAGAAAAGCGAGATCAGTTTTAACCACATGTGGTCTTTGAATTTTTTCCGAAATCTGTACTGCAAGCTTCTCACCAGAACGGCCCATTTTCACACGATAAGTCGGCAGTTCTTCGACAAACATGGTTGCGTGCTCAGGCATGTTCATTGGGATAACATCACCAGGGCGCAGCTCCATCAGATCACGAAGGGAAATATCTTGCTCTAGCAAATTCACGCGGAAATTGACGGGCACATCCATGATCTCATCACGCAGTGCGGTACTCCAACGAACATCGGTTTCCATCTTGTCTGATTGAACACCCGCATCAAGCAGTTCACGGATCGGCTCAACCATGGAGTAAGGCATGACAACGTGGAAGTCACCACCACCGCCATCCACTTCAATGTGGAACGAACTCACAACAATCACTTCGGTTGGGCTCACAATGTTCGCCATACTTGGGTTCACTTCGGAATCCAAGTATTCAAACTCAACCCCCATCACTGGCGACCAAGCTTCTTTGTAATCTTCAAAAACAATTTTCAGCAGTAACTGAATGATTCGTCTTTCAGTAGGCGTGAATTCACGACCTTCAATCTTGGCGTGGAAACGACCATCACCGCCAAAAAAGTTCTCTACGAGAATGAAAACCAGACGAGCTTCCATGGTGATGAGTGCCGTACCTTTCAATGGACGGAAACGAACCATGTTTAAACTGGTGGGTACATACAATGTGTTTTGGTACTCACCAAACTTCATCATCTGTACGCCGTTGATCGACACTTCAGCCGTTTTACGTAACATATTAAACAAGCTGATACGCATATGACGTGCGAAGCGCTCGTTAATAAGTTCAAGGGTCGGCATTCGACCACGGACGATTCGATCTTGAGATGAGAAGTCGAAATTGACCGCATTGTCATTTTCGGTTTCTAAGACATCTTCAACTTCTTCAACATCATCAACGCCATGTAACAGCGCATCAATTTCGTCTTGGCTTAATAAATCGGTCACAAATTACCTATTGAATTACGAAGTCAGTGAATAACACTTTTTCAATCACAGGCTGGCCAACAGCTTGAGCCAGGCTTGCTTTAATATCTTCTGTTGCCTTATTACGCAGTTCCACGCGGCCTGTTGGTGAGCGCAATTGATCAACCGTTGCCGAAGCGAACGTGGCCAGTAGCGTACTTTCTACAAGTGGAGAGTGGTAACGAGCCAGGTCTTCATTCTTACTGCCACGTACCATGAGCTGTGCTTTTATCTGAACTAGGCGATCTTTTTTGTCACCTGTCACATTAAACAAGAAGGGCTGAGGAATATTAACATACATAACCGGCTCTGCAGCGACCACAGCCGTTGCTGGCTGAGACTGAGATTCAGAGGCGCTATCGTCAGAACCTAAGAAAAAGTACAGCGCACCACCTATACCAAGCAGTAACACAACTACGGCAATAATAATTATAAGGAGCTTGCTCTTCCCTTTAGGTGCATCTTGTTCTTCGGCCATATCTTACTCTAACTTCCTGTTCTTGCGATTAACTGATGGTTCTTTTTATTAACTGGTTTTTTCTATTAACCAAGCGTTCTTAGCCTGATATTAGGCATAATAACTAATTCCATCACGCTTTGATGCGACATTCAATTCAAGATTGCTGCCACTATCAAGGTTTTCATCACCTTGCGTATCATTTGTGCGGTTAGCGCCGGATTGTTGCTCACCATTGTTGTATCTATCTTGTCCCTGACCGGAGTTCTGTTGTTGAACAGACGAATCGGCAAGCTGCAGACCTTGCTGAGCAAGCATCTCTCTCAAGCGAGGTAAGGTTTGTTCAATCACATCTCTCGCTTGCTGATTACTCACCGTAAAGTGCACGTTTGCCACGTCATTATTCATGGTCATGCGGATTTTCATTTGGCCCAATTCTGGTGGGTCGAGACGAATGTCCAAGTTCTTAAGGTTCTTAGACATCATCATTTGTACTTTTTCAGCCACTTGCTCATTGGCTAGCTCTTTGGTGAGCTGTAAGGGCGCTTGTTGAGCAGCTTGAATTTCAGCTCGCGTAGGTGCTGAACCCACCGTTGCCGTACCTTGTGCACCAGCCGCAGAAGCGATCTGCTGAGCAAAGGTCGAATCTTTAGAATCTTCTTTAGCACCCGCTTTACCCAAACCAGACAGTGCTGCTGCACCGGCGCCCGCTTTAAGAAGCGTATCAGTCGAGCCTGCTTTTGTGGCAGCTGGCGTTGCATTCATCGCCATTCCTTGCGCGGTTAAAGCTGGATCCAACGTTGCTTGCTGCTGAGGTGAAGCCACATTAGCTTGTTGAGCTGCGGCCTGTTGGGCTGCATGTGCATTATTGGCGTGCAGCATTGCCGCCTTGTCCGTAAGAGCATTATTTGCTGATTGAGAAGCGGCCTGCGCTGACACTTGTTGTGTAGCCGTCGCTACAGCTGCTGTTGATGCTGCCGCAGCTAAGGCTTTAGTTTCGCTTGAATCCGTATTATCCCAATCGATAGCAGTGGGTTCACCAGACGCACTGTTCGCAGCCGGAGCTTGACTTAGCAAAGCTGTTACTTGTTGTTGAACGTTAGCGAGCTGTTGATTCAACAGGTCTAGGTTAGAGGTCGCTTTAGCCAAAGCGGCTTGCTCATCAACCGTCAACTTAGCGCCACTTTGTTGCTTATCAAGCAAGCTATCGACAACAGACTGCTCTGATTCGATTTGTCCATTCAATTGGTTTAGCGCTTTGGTATGGGCATCTACTTGCTTTGCCAGTTCAATATCCACGGCTGACAATGCTTGGCTCTGCTCGGCAGCAACCGCACTAGCTGCATTCTTTTGGCTCAGCTCTCGGCTCATACTGGCTTCAATTTGTTCTGGAGTGACGCCGTTATCCATCAACTGTCGAATTTCAGTATCAGTTAGCTGAGAAACACCCTTACCTCCGGTAAGTACAGCGATTTCAGAATCGACTTCAAGGCTCTTCTCCTGATTTGCAGCCTTAGCTTGTTGTGTCGCCTTATCCGTAACGGAAACTCCTGCAACAGAAGCACCGGTGATATTACCTTGGGCTTGTTCTACCTGACCTTGCTGAGGCAAGCCTTTGCCGTTTGGCGCTTGATTTAGGGTTTTGTTTGCCTCATCCAATTGACCAAGCAATTTATTGCCTTCGCTCATCGCTGCATTGGCTTGCGATGCCTGCGTAGCACCATCTACCGCTGATGGACCCTGAGTTTGGGATTGAGCAATATGTTCTTTAGATTCGTTAGTCGTATCCTGCGCATCTTTACCATCTGCCTTATCTGCAACAGTCTTATCAGCGACAGTGCTATCAGTGCCCGAATTGGCTTTGAGCTGAGCCTCAGATCCAGACGCAGCCTCTGCTGATGTTTTATCAGCAGCTTTCTCGCCTTCTACTTCTGAAGCTGCTTGCTTGCTTTGCGCTTCGCTCACTTCGTCAGTAGCCTTTGATTCAGCGGAATCACCTTTGTTCGCTTCGGCTGACGCTTCACCTTCGGTAGATGTCTGTTTAGTATCAGGTTTCGCAGTGCTTTCTGTGTCTTTTGCTGCGACTTTACTGTCACTTTCTTCAAAGCCGAGCGCTTCTTTAAAGGACTCAAAGAAACCTTTAGAGTCGCCGGTTTCTTCTACCTTGGAAGAGGCAGAACCGGTGTCCAACAACGATGACATTTTGTTGGTCGCTGAATTTGAGGAAAGACTAACATTCATATATACAAGCTCTATCTACTAGCTTTGCTGCCATGAATCAGGCAACAAAAAGAAAGTCGGATGCTTTTCATGCCTTTGGTGGGCATAACGCGCAATTTTATATAAAACGGAGCAAGAAACATGCCTATAAGTTCGGTTTTCACAATATAGAGAACAGCACTGACGTCATTCGTGGCTTAGGATCACATCTTCTTTCGGCTGTATAACAGAGTCGAAAACTCATCCATTTGCTTTTGTTCTCTTCGATCTTGCAGCTTTGCTTTCTCTTTCTGCTTTTTCTCCATCAACCACTCGTAGGATTTACGTTTTTTGTGTAACTCCATCCAGTAGCTTTGGCAGTTGTCGACTTGATTTTTAAAGTGGTGCTCGGCTTCTCTCTGTTTGGATAATGTTTCATCCAACTGAGTTAAGAAGCGGTTCAAGTGACCATATTGGCTCGCCGTTAAGCCTGCCTTGCCGCGGTCAACGAGCTGCTGACAGTAGTCCAGTCGATACTTTTCAATCTGCGCAACCTGCTCATAGTAGCCTTGCAGCTCAGAGTTCGCTTTGTTGAGCGCAAGTACCGCTTGGTTCTCTTGATCTTTGGCTTGATCGAGCAAAAATTCTAATGCGTTATCCATGACTAACCTTATTCACCCGTTAGCCACCCAATACATGTTTCAACATGTTGACGCACATGTCGTATGGGACGGTCTCTTTCATCTTCTGCTGCAAGTACTCATCCAGTTTTGGTTTCAACGTGAAGGCACTATCGATTGCTGGATCCGTTCCTGGCTTGTAAGCACCAATCGACACCAAATCTTGGTTTTTACGGCAGATAGACAGCACTTGCCTTACCGCTTTCGACATCAAGACATGTTCTTCAGTGGTGATTTGCGGCATAACACGACTGACGGATTTCTCAACGTCAATCGCTGGGTAGTGACCGGCATCGGCCATCTCACGAGATAACACAACGTGACCATCGAGAATTGCTCGCGACGCATCCGCAATCGGATCTTGTAAGTCATCGCCTTCGGTTAACACGGTAAAGAAAGCCGTGATAGAACCTTGTTCATCATTGCCGTTACCTGCTCGTTCCACCAGCGCAGGAAGCTTAGCGAAGACTGATGGCGGATAGCCCTTGGTTGCTGGCGGCTCACCCACAGACAGAGCAATTTCACGCTGAGCTTGAGCAAAACGGGTCAATGAATCCATGAGTAGCAGAACATCTAAGCCTTGGTCGCGGAAGTACTCGGCGACAGCCAACGCGGTTTGACAGCCTTTTAAGCGCATCAATGGTGATGAGTCGGCAGGAGCGGCAACAACAACCGAACGCTTACGGCCATCTTCACCAAGAATCTCTTCAATAAATTCTTTAACTTCTCGTCCACGCTCACCGATTAGGCCTACGACCACTACTTGCGCAGTTGTGCCTCGAGTCATCATGCCCAGAGTTACGGATTTACCGACACCAGAGCCAGCAAACAGACCGATACGTTGCCCTTTACCCACGGTTAGCAAACCATTAATGGCTTTCAAGCCGACATCGAGTGGTTCAGAAATCGGTTTACGAGCTAACGGGTTGATTGGCTCCGCATTAAATGAAGCGCGTTGCTCTGTATAGATTGGACCTAAACCGTCGAGTGGATTACCTACGCCGTCGATCACTCGACCGAGCAGTTCCATTCCAACAGGGATACCACTTTCGGTAGTCATTGGCGTGACGCGAGCGCCAGGTAAGATCCCGGTGATTTGCTCACTCGGCATCAAAAATAGGTTATCGCCAGAGAAACCGACGACTTCGGCTTCCATCTGACCAGACATGGTTTCGACTAAACACAAACTGCCGATTGGCGCTTTACAGCCGGTCGCTTCAAGCGTTAAGCCAACAACGCGTACTAATTTACCAGAGGCAATTGGTCGCGATTTTAGCCCCTCGACTTTGTACTGACTGAGACGATTCGCTAACTCAAGCATTACTCATGACCTTGGTGACGATTTGCGCCGCAGAAATTTTGAATAACGTTCTTTACACGATCTTCCATGCGGTAGTTAACGCTCGACTCACCTGCTTCGATTTGCACGTCACCACGGTTGAGTGCTGGCTCTGCTACCAGTGTCCAATTACGACAGTCCAATTCAGTTTCGCCATACGCAGAGCGAATGATCGCGACATCTTCCGGATTGAGTTTCAATGTGATTGCGTGACCAGAAATCGGCAACGACTCTACCGATTCTTTAACGGTATCTAATATGATTTGTGGGTTGGTTTGCACTTCAACATGAACCACTTCTTTGACCATCGTAAGCACCATGTCGACCAATTGCTTCTCCACCTGAGCGTTCATCAACTCTAATGGTTGAGCGAACTGGTTTGCCAGCCCCATGAAGACGGCCACCTGCTGTTGAATGTACTCTTGACCCGCGGTTACGCCTTCAAGCTTGCCGGCTTCGTTGCCTTCTTCGTGACCGGCAGCAAAACCTTCTTCTTTGCCTTTTTCATAGCCTTGCTTAAAGCCCGCCTCTTGGCCTTGATGCAGCCCTTCCTGATAAGCGCCTTGTTTAATCAGCTCGATTTGCTCTTCAGTCAGAACCAGCTCTTCATCTTCAATGGCTTCTTCAACCGTTGGCATCCAACTAGGGTCGTAGTTAAAAGCGGTTTCTTTGGCTTGTTTGCTCACGTCAGAGGTGTAGTCAGGCAGCCCCCATTTCTGAGGTTGGGCAACCGTATTATCTTCTTCAGGGCGAAGGAAGCCGCGTTTTCTATCACCTGACATATCAGTACCTATCTATGAGTGGCTTAACTGTATTGTGAATTCAAGCAGTTAAACTGAGTTAATCTGTGGTTCGAGATTGGATAAAGAAAAGCCCCAACAGTGTGGGGCTTTTGAGATTTCTGTATTAAAGGAACTCGTCGGCGCCACCAGACAGCATAATTTCGCCACTGTCTGCCATCTTCCTCGCGATACCCAAAATCTCTTTCTGAGCCGCTTCAACATCAGAGACTTTGACTGGCGGCATCGCCTCAATATCGTCTCTCATCATATCGGCAGCACGTTTAGACATGTTCTTGAAGATCTTCTCACGTAGACCTTCATCTGCACCTTTAAGTGCTTTCTGTAGAATATCTTGTGGAACATCACGTAGTAGTCGTTGAACACCTTGGTCATCAACTTCAATAAGGTTTTCAAAGACAAACATCAGATCTTGAATCTGTGTTGCCATGTCTTCGTCTTGGTCACGGATTTGATCCATCAAGACGCCTTCCACGTTGTTATCCATGTAGTTCATGATCTCAGCCGCGGCTTTCAGGCCACCAATTTTGGCAGCTTGAGCACCCGCTTGACCCGCGAACTGTTTCTCCATGATTTCATTCAGTTCAGCAAGCGCCGAAGGTTGAACTTCTTCAAGGTTGGCAATACGCATCATCAGATCCAGACGAACTCGCTCTGGGAACTGAGACAGGATCTCAGCCGATTGATCGGCATCGAGGTACGACAACACAATAGTTTGAATTTGAGGGTGCTCGTTGATGATAATGCTCGCCACCTGACGAGGATCCATCCACTTAAGCGAATCCAAACCTTTCGAACCTGTGCCGAGAAGGATTTGGTCAACAAGGTTATTCGCCTTGTCTTCACCCAGAGCAGCAACTAACGCATTACGCATGAAGTCTTCGCTGCCCATACCAATGTTGGTGTACTTCTGAATATCATCTAAGAAAGCACGGTGCACAGCGCCTACTTTCTCTTGGGATAGGTCTGTAGCTCGCGCCATCGCACTACCCACACGCTGAACCTGCTTTGGCTCTAGGTGACGAATAATACCAGCAGCATCTTCTTCATTTAAACTGAGCAACAAGATCGCAGCGCGCTCATCGCCTGAGATAGAGCCGATATCCACGCTAGAGACATCAAGCACTTCACCGCCTTCAGTTTGTTGTGGAACTATTTCGTTAGCCATCTACCATCCAATTCTTAACTACTTGAGCTGCTAGCTCTGGTTCATTCGCTACAAGTGCACGTACTGCTTTCAGCACGTCCTCGTCTTTATGAAGGTTTGGTAAGTCGATACTTGAACCAAATTCAAACAGCTCACCACCTTCAATATCACCACCAATTAAGCTGGTTTCGCCGTCGGCACCAATTGGCATGCCATCAGGTCCGTACATCTGTTCATCGTTGTCTGCTGCTGGGTTAAGCAGTTTCTTCATTGCAGGGCGAACAAGTACCAACACCACCACAATGATAACCAAGGCACTTGCAAACCAACGAACCCAATCATTGAAGTTTGGATGCTCCCAGATTGGCACATCAGCAACAACATCTGTTACTTGAGGTGCAAACTGCATGCTTAATACGTTGAGCAAATCACCACGAGTTTCATCAAAGCCCACCGTACCAATCAGTACTTGGCGAATCGCATTGATTTCGCTCGCCGGGATTGGCGTATGAACCACTTCACCCGTATCTGGGTTCAAGGATTGGCGGTCTTTGATCGCAACAGAAACCGTCTGACGATTAACCGTGCCGCTCTGTTTACGTTCATGACTGATGGTGGTGTCTAGCTCAAAGTTTCGAGTCGCTTCTTTGTGAACAGAGCCTTGACCTGTCATCGCGCCGTCTTTCATCTGAGCCACATCTTGTGGAATTGAGGCATCCGCTGGAGGCTGGTTACTCAACGCACCCGGAATACCCGCCACCGTATTTCCATTGTTGTAATCTTCTAAGGTGTATTCACTTCGAGTCGCCGGTGTATTCGGATCAAAACGTTTTCTGGTTTGCTCCACAGCACTGAAATCGAGCTGGATATCAACCTGAGCGGTGTAGTTACCAAACCCAAGAATAGGAATCAGGATGGAGTCAATTTTTTCACGCAGCGCTTGTTCTTGATTGCGCTCTAACTCGTGTTCTTTACGACGCGCCGCTGACATAGGGTCTTGAGAGCCTGAGCTCAACAATCGGCCATGCTGATCGGTCACCGTAATACGTGAGGTTTTCATTCCCGGAACGGCACTTGCCACCATATCCACAACAGAATCAACTTCTTGCTGCTTGAGGTTAGTACCTGTTTTTAGAGTTAGGAATACAGAAGCAGAGGCTTCTTGATTATGACGTACAAAAACACTCTGCTTCGGCAGGGCCAATAAAACCTGAGCTTTACGCACCTGTTTCATCTGCTCAATGGCTTTGGCAAGTTGTCTTTCGCGGCTTAATTTAAGGCGTTCTTGTTCTAAACGTTGTGATACACCAAAACCCATGTCTTGCATGAGGATGTCATCACCCGCGTTTCGCTCTTGATTCAAACCCGCTCGTACCATATTAAGCTTTAATGAGTTGTACTCACTCGCCGGTACTGAGATGGTATTGCCTTCAAGCGTGTACTGGATCTTTTGCAGATCCAAGTAATCAAGAACGGGGATCAATTCTTCTGTTTCGTAAGCCCCTAATGGACGCATTTCTGGCTCTTTTACCCAGAAAAACAGCATCACAATCAGCGCTACACAGATAGAGATAGAAAGGACTAAGACGACCTGACGAAGTAAATCAAGATCACCGACAGCCATATCGAACTTCGATGAACTGCGTTCACCTAGATCGGGATTTTGCCCTTCTCCGTCTAGCTCAGAGCCTGCAATAAGTGCATGGTCGTTGCTATCGCTTACGGTTAAATCTGTTGTTTGACTATTATCTGCCACTATTTAACTACCCAACTTATACCGGCATATTCATCAGCTCTTTGTACGATTCGACCAATTTATTTCTAATTTGGATCGTCGCCTCAAAAGCCACACTAGATTTATTACGAGCAATCATCACGTCCGATAGGGATACGCTTTGGTCGCCACTATCAAAACGAGCTTGAAGATCACCTGAGGTCTTTTGTAATGAGTTCACATTATTGATGGCATTAGTCAGCATGTTGCCAAAATCTGCACCGACCGCTTGCCCCGTTGCTGCGGGACGCGCGCTGGCAGCTTCGACCATCATTGCCTGCATTTCGCCTTGTAAACCATCTATTCTCATCTACTACCTCAGGAGTCAAAATTATGACCATCTATTTAGCTATATTATTGACAGAGCAATTAGCGTGCCACACATTTAATTGACTAGATATCGTATTACACTAGTCAGAAAGCTGACACTACTAATCTATCCTCAGTTTGGGATATCTATTCCAGCATCGCGCATTTTAGCCAACTTGTAACGCAATGTGCGAGGGCTAATGCCCAGTTTTTCAGCCATATCTTTGCGTCGGCCATTACATGCAATCAGGGTTTCAAGAATGATCGCATACTCTTGATCTCTAAGCTCATTACCTAACCCTTCGCTGCTAGCCGCGATTTTATTGATTGGGTTTGCTTCGGCAATCGGCTTGATTTCTGGCGCAGCTACGTCACTGCCTTCAACGATTTGTTGTAGGCTGCTTGCGTCTTGCCAATCGACACCTTCAAGAAGGATATGCTCACCAGAGATGTTCTCTTGTTCGCTCAATATTAGCGCACGCTGTACCACATTGTCTAATTCGCGAACATTGCCCGGCCACGGATAATTGACGAGTTTGCTGATCGCTTGTGCTGACATAACGGGTACAGGCATACCAAGTTTGGTGCAGTGGCGCTCAACTAAGTGCTTGGCTAAAGGCTCAATATCGCCTTTACGCTCGCACAATGGAGGCCAAGAAATTGGGAATACATTCAGGCGGTAGTATAAATCCTCACGGAAATTCCCTTCAGAAACATACTGTTTAAGGTCTCGGTTACTGGTCGCTAATACACGAACATCCAATTTGATGCTCTTACGACTACCTAATCGCTCAACTTCGCGCTCTTGCAAAACACGCAGTAGTTTGGCTTGTAGGCTAAGATCCATTTCACTGATCTCATCCAACAGAATTGTACCGCCCTGCGCTTGCTCGAATTTCCCCGGGCAAGCTTGAATAGCGCCAGTAAATGCGCCTTTTTCATAACCAAACAGGGTCGCTTCTAACATGTTGTCTGGGATCGCCGCGCAGTTAATCGCGACAAACGGGCCATCTTTTCGGCTAGAAGCATTGTGAATGTAGCGAGACATCACCTCTTTACCAGAACCACTCGGGCCCAACACCATGACGTTGGCATCGGTTTTCGCAACTTTATCAGCCAGCATCATTAGCTTGATACTTTTTTCATCAGCAACGATAGCGTCGCCGTTGTCATCCGACTTTACAGGCGCATAACGGCTGACCATGTTGAGCAGCACTTCTGGCGCAAATGGCTTTGCCATATAGTCGATAGCGCCCTCTTTCATTGCAGCAACGGCATCTTCGATGTTGGCGTACGCTGTCATTAGCAATACCGGCAAATTTGGCCAATGCTGCTTAATGTTTCTCAATAGTGCCAAGCCACCCATGCCCGCCATCTGCACGTCAGATACGACAATATCAACGGAGTTCGATTTTAATTTGACCAGAGCATCTTCCGCACAATCCGCTTCCAGCCATTCATAGCCAGCAAGCGCGAGTGTGTCGACAAGGGCTTCGCGTAGACCTTCATCATCTTCGACGATTAACACTTTGCTTTGAGCCATAGGATTCTCCAGTGTAAATTCAGTTAAAACTTATTAGTCTTCAGAAGAAGCACTTCTTTCAAGCGGTAGACACATGGTAAAGCATGCGCCGTCGCCTTCTTCTGATATCAATTCCAGTCGGCCTTCATGTGCTCGACATACCATTTGTACAACCGCTAAGCCTAGACCTGTACCTTGTGAACGAGTGGTAAAGAAGGGTTCCATTATTTTACCTTGAAGCTCTTTCGGTACGCCGGGGCCACTGTCTTGCACTGATATCTTAAGCTCGCCATTTACGGGCCTAAAAAACACATCGATCTGCGATTCCTTACCCGCAATTTGAACCGCGTTCAACACTAGGTTGCTTAACGCTGAGGCGATAGCATTGGCGTTGCCGAACATTTGAGTCTGTTCGCCCTCAACTTCTTGGCAATAATCAATCTGGTTAGTTTTCAATGCCGCTTCCACCATAGGGTGAAATTCAGTGATCAATTCAGCCACAGTAAATGGCTTAACGACTTTGTTGTCACCACCTTTGGCAAACAACAGCATGTCGTTCACTTGCTTCTCTAAGTCATGCAATCTATCCATAAGCTTAGATTGAAAACGCGTTTTTGTTGCCGGCGGCAGATTTGGCGCGGCAAGGTTTGATGCATACAGCATCGCACTTGAAAGCGGCGTTCGCACTTGATGGGCAAGCGAGGCCACCATTCTACCTAATGAAGACAAACGCTGAAGATCACTCACGCGAGACTGCAATAGTCGGGTCTCGGTCAGATCGGTAATCAAAATCAGCTGACCCGTGGTAGAGGCTGAAATCGCCAAACGCACTTTTCGCCCGTTCTTCAATGAGATCTCATGACCGTCATCGTCTTTTGGGTCAAAGGCACTTTGAATCACTGAAAACCACTTCTCGCCAACCAACTCAACACCAAGAATACGATGCGCTTCAGGGTTCGCTTCTCTCACTTCGCCGTGTGTATCTAACAAGATAACCCCAGCTGGCATCACGTCGAGTACTTGCTTATAGCGCTCAACCTGCTGTTCAACAGAATCTAGGTGTGATTGATTTTCTGGTTCGTTAGATACGCGCATGTCAAAAATTTGCCTCAAATACTAAAACAGCCTGAGACGTACAACACGAGTCAGGCTATTTGCTATATTTATCACATAGTTAAGCAAGCAACAACTCGACTATGGTTTATCTGTTCACTTAGCTAGAGTTACCAAATAGCTAAAAAGTGTGTGCTAGTTTTTCGTTTTCATCGAAAACTGGACACTATCGCTGCAAGTTATATTTACGCATTTTTTCAACCAGAGTGGTTCTACGCATTCCAAGCATGTCAGCAGCACGAGCAACAATGCCGCCCTGCGCTTCCAAAGCTTGGTTAATCATGTTCACTTCCATATCCGCCAACAGCTCTTTCAAATTAACACCTTCTGGTGGTAACTCTTGAGGCGCATTCGCGTTATCGGCAAGATCATCTTGCTGGTCAAAGCTGAAATCTTCTGAGAACAAATCAGAAAGTGCATCACGTTCTTGCTCTTCTTCCGACACAAAGCGATTAAACTCTGGCTGGAACTCAGGGATATCGCTGTATCGATATTTAGTTGGCAGGTGATTCACATCAACCAAGCTGTTTGGATACAAGATAACCATTCGTTCAACCAGGTTCGCTAGTTCACGAACGTTACCTGGCCAGTAATGCTCCATCAAAGAGTTGATAGCACGAGCCGTGAAACAGATAGGCATGCTGCCTTCCGCTTCCATTCGAGTCATCAGCTCTTGAAGCAACAGTGGAATATCTTCTTTACGATCTTGAAGCGCCGGCATTTCAATCGGGAATACATTTAAGCGGTAGTAAAGATCTTCACGGAACGAATCATCGTCGATCATATCTTCAAGGTTGCGGTGGGTTGCCGCAATCACTCTAACATCAGCTTGTATGGTGCTATTGCCACCTACACGCTCAAAGCATCGCTCTTGCAGTACTCGTAGCAGCTTAACTTGCATCGCCATCGGCATATCGCCAATTTCATCAAGAAACAGTGTGCCACCTTCAGCCAATTCAAAACGGCCTTTACGTGCGGTAATCGCCCCAGTAAATGCGCCCTTCTCATGACCAAACAGTTCACTTTCAAGCAAATCAGGTGGAATCGCGCCACAGTTTACAGGAACAAAAGGCCCTGAACGACGTTTAGAGTGATAGTGAATGTTACGCGCTACGACTTCTTTGCCTGTACCAGATTCACCAAGAATCAGCACGTTCGCTTCCGTAGAAGAGACTTGTTCAATTAAGTGACGTACTTCTTGAATGCCAGCACTTTGTCCTACTAGGCTGCGAAACAGGGTGTTCTTGCGTGCCGAAGACACAACTTGAACACCTTTGCGGCCTAAGAAGTCTTTACAGTGTCTTAATGCATCACTTAATTGCGGGTAGTTAAGAGGAAGTTCAAGCTCACCAACATAGTTAGTCAACTCGTCAACCGGGTGATTGTTTTTGCCAATCACCAGTAAAGGGATGTGATTGGCGTGAACAAGCTTCTCATTCAGTAATGCGTTGAAGCCTTTACCTTTAATGGTACCAATAATGCAGCCGGCCCACTGTAGTGACCAGTCAACTTTACGTGCTTGTTCAGAGCTGATTACTTCGCAGCTCTCTCCTACAAACTCTAATATTGTGCTTAAATTGTGACGATCTTGAGCGTTATCGTCGACGACAAGCAGTTTTGCCAAACCTTGCATAAGTAGGAATTATTGCCTTTATTTTGGTGCGATGCGGAAAAACGGTGAGCAACGTAGTCTATAAAACAGTGAGATGTATCAATGATTATGGTCTACGTGGACAAATTTAGGAAATCAGCAACGAAAAAAGCCATTAGGCTATCTAATGGCTTCTATTTTATTTGATTAAAAAAATAAGGCAACCAACCAATTAAGGGATATGAGATTGGTTAAAACTGCAATTTTTCTTTAAATACCTACGTCAGCGGACGTCAAGTTGTGATATTCGTTCGGAATTTGGTCCCAAGCGCTCTTAATTTCGCGAATAATATCGATAACATCATCAATAGGCTGTGGGTCATTTTTGTGATTTGCCGCAGAAATTTGCGTGATCATGAACTCATAAAGTTGATCTAGGTTTTTCGCAATATCGCCACCATCGTCCATAGATAGGCAACTACGTAGGCTAATAATGATATCTAGAGCCTTACCAAGTCGCTCACCTTTCACTGGGATGTTGCCTGCTTGCATTGCCGCTTTGCCTTGAATCAAACGCTCGATAGCACCGGCCATTAGCATTTGTACAATCTTATGCGGTGAGGCAGCCGTTAGCTGACTATCCACTGATACCTTTTTATATGCCTGTAAAGAACCGCGCATAGTAAACCTCTTCTATAAAAACTTTTTGTATTGTTGAACTGATTTAGCGCCGTGACGGTATTTATGTAGGGTCTTACCTACTCGACTCGTCTCAGACTGCATCAATTCGACTAATTTTCTGGTTCTGGTAATGGCTTCAAACCATTCAGAACTTTGCTTAACGTCGGGATGTGAGTCGATTATTTGAAGCACGTTTTGCAATAACTGTTCTCTGTTATCGACAAGCTGCGTTATTTCTTCAGCATTAATTTCACTAAATTCCAGTTTAGAGATAATTAGTTGATCGAGTTCACAAAGCTCTTGTAGCTGGCTATTCATCTATTAGCCCAACGCATTCATCATACTGCCCAGCTGAGATTGCATCTTACTGGTCGCATCTTGCATGGCTGTGAACTTAGAGTGGGTACGGCTCTCTAGGCTGTCCATGCGGCGATCTAGTGCGCTTTGGTCATCAACCAAGCGGTAGTTTTGCTCGACTAAGCTCTTTTCTCTAGTACGAATCGAACCTGTGATACCAGTGATACCTTGAATCGCATCTTCCACTTTTTTGGCGAAACCGTTGTTGCCGCCAAAGAACTCACCCAACTTATCGAAGTTATTATTAAGTTGACGATCAAGCATGTCGTAGTTAATTTCTAGCGAGCCTTGCCTTGTGGTCGTGATACCAAATTCAGTCAATGACTTGAGATTAGCAGGCGCGCCTTCAATACTTGATGAGAACACCCCTTTCAATCGCGAGTCGGCATTACGCACGGTACTGTCACCAGACAGCGGGCCTTTTTGGCCAGTCGTTGGGTCAACACCCGCCAAGTTTTTAGACACTTGGTAAAACTGATTATAAGAATTAACAAAAGCTTCAATGTCTTGGCGAACACTATTACGGTCGTACTCCACACCAATTTCTGCCGACGGCTTATCTTTTGGCGTTTTTCCTTTCACCGTAATATCAATACCTTCAATGGCATCTTCAATTACATTGTTATTACTAGAGAGTTGAGCAACACCATCTAGGACAACCATAGAATCTTGGCCAGCCTGAACTTCAGTCATTCCACTATAGGTATCAAAAGATTGCTGTGCTTGTTCAAGGTCTGCTTGCGCTTTATCGACCTTCTCTAAGAGCTCGCGCTCTTCGGGTTCTAATTTGGCACGCTCAATTTTCTTGGCTTGCTCTGCGGTGAGTTCGCCTTTTTGAACTTTCTCAGCCAACTCCGCTTTTTCTTGTGAAATCTTCTCTTCGATACGCGCTTGCTCAGCCTCAAGCTTTTGTTGGGCTTCTTTCGGTGTCACGTATGAATCGGTCAGAGTACCTGAGGCAGCATTTGACCACCCCGGCACATCGGGTGCCTTCTCTATCGCTTTTTCATCAAGCTCAAGTTCTGGTGTGTAGTAAGAATCTAAAAGCGTACCTGACGCGGTTTCAGTCCAACCAGGGATATTGTCTTCAGGCATCACCGACTTTGCCGCTTGAGCTGCGTCTAGGGCAGCTTGACCGTCGGCTGCGGCTTGCTCACCGTAGCTGAGACTTTGAGAGTCTCCGTCAACATCTGAAGTAGAATCGGTTTGAGCTGCAGGGATGATATTGCCATCTTTATCGAGTGTTTCATTCGCATTTGGGTCATCGTTAGCGATCACTTCATCGATGAGTTCGACGGCTTTTCCTGCAGGGGTTAGAGCTAGAATATCTTGAGCAGCAACGCGCGCTTTCTCTAGCGCTTTAACACGTTCTTCAAGCGTTTTGTATTCGAGTTTTTTCAGGGGATTGGCAGCATCTGACTCAACATTAATGCTGATTTGCTGATCTGAACCAGACTGGTTCGAGGCAATAATAAGTCTTGGGCCTTCGACATCGTTGATAATAGATGCACGAACGCCTGGGTTGCTATCTGCACCGTTGATACCACGAACAACTTCGATAAGTCTCGATCTGTCGCCAACTTGCACATCAAAGCTGTCATCACCAAGCGAAATCTGCAGCTTACCTGGGCCAAATTTCATGTCCTCTGACAGTACATCAGAAGCCACTTTATGGCTTTGGGCAAGCTGCAACACATCGATGGCATATTTGCCAGCGATCGCTTCGGTAGTCGCGGTTGCAGAGACAAGACCTTCATCGGTACTTTCGACTGTTCGCACAGCAAAAGCTTTTTCCTGACGAAAGTTTGTCATCAGGTTTTTCATCGAATCAAGGGATTCTCTGAGTCTTCCATAGGCACTAATGCTGGTATCGATTCGCGTTCGTTCATTGTCGATTCGTTGCTGTTTAGGTACACGCTCCGAATCAACAATTGTGCTGACCATGGAATTGATATCCATGCCAGACGAAATCCCCATTGGGCCAAAACTCATTAAATCACCTCAATAATACGACTTAAACCTTCACCTCAAATATTCGACTATTCGAGTTTTGGGCTGCTAGGCGTCTTAGAATTTCAAGCATTTCTTCATCAGGGATCTGGCGAATAATATCACCGGTTGTGGTCTCATAAATGGTAACCACATCTCTCCCAGATTCTTCATCGACCTTAAAAGCCACACCTTTATTGAGAGAGGAGATAAACTCGTTTACCTTCTCCACCATTTTGACTCGCTCTTCATCATTTAACTCTTGTCTATGTTGAGCTAATTGAATCGCCGCTTCAGTAGCTTCCTCTTTCGATTTCTCTACCTTGCCATAAGATGTTGCTTCTTTTAGTCGCGAAATACTCGACGCACTACTACCTTCATCGCTTGCAATTTTAATGCCATTAGGTGAGCCATAAGGCTGGATGTTCGATGCGTTAGATGGTATTTCCATAACACTCTCCCTCCCTCCTTTATGAGCCAAACAGTAAAACTCTACCTAAAGTAGAGTTTACCGCTACTTACCGAGGTAAGTTTAGCCCAATAAGCTTAGAGCTGCTGATGGTGACTGTTTTGCTTGAGCTAGGATAGAAGTACTCGCCTGTTGTAGGATTTGAGACTTCGTCATAGCTGTTGTTTCTTTCGCGTAATCGGTATCTTTGATACGGCTCTTAGACGCATTAACGTTTTCGTTGATGTTGTCTAAGTTGCTGATTGCATGGTCAAAACGGTTTTGGAAAGCACCTAGAGAAGCACGTTGGCTATCAACAGATTTTAGAGCACCATCAATGATAGATACTGCTTCGTTTGCACCTGCAACAGAAGTTACGTCGATATCGTTAACGGTAACGTCTTTACCAGCACCGATACCTAGTTCGCCCGCAAGGCTGCCGCCAAACTCAACATCACCTTCAACTTTTTGGCTTGAAGCGAAAAGTTGCAGTTTACCGCCTTCACCCACAGACGCTTTAACGTCTTGGCTTTGACCATTGATGTAAGTTGCTAGCTCTTCGATATCGTTGCCTTCTTTAGCAGAGATAGATAGCTCTTGCGCTTCACCAAACTTATCGTTGTATTTGATTGTTAAATCAGCACCCGCACCTACACGCCAAGAAGCATCTTTGCCTTCTGTAACGCCGTAGCTCTTACCACCCATGTCTTGAGTGTCGGTGCGCATGTTCCCCATAGAAAGCATTACCGCCTCACCAGAATCTGCACCGATTTGGAAAGATTGACTACCGTAAGTTCCGTTAAGAAGCCTGTTACCACCAAAAGAAGTTGTTTCAGCAATACGGTTAAGTTCTTTGTTCAGAGCAGAGACTTCTTCTTGGATCGCAACACGTTCAGATTTGCTGTTTGAACCATTTGAAGATTGAAGAGAAAGGTCACGCATACGTTGCAGAATGTTGGTTGACTCATTCATTGCACCTTCAGCTGTCTGTGCAATAGAGATACCATCATTCGCGTTTTTCACAGCCATATCTAGGCCACGGCTTTGCGACGTTAAGCGGTTAGAGATTTGTAGGCCTGCAGCATCATCTTTTGCGCTATTGATTTTATAGCCAGAAGACAAACGCTCCATTGATTTTTGAGTACCTTCAGCCGCGCTATTCAGGTAGCGCTGAGCCGTCATTGCAGACACATTAGTGTTTACATTAATCGCCATAGTTGATCTCCTTTAGGCATTTTTTAATGCACTTATGTGACTCTCACCTCACACAAATACATGTCAATTTGTTTATGCACCAGTGTCTCTCTCACCTTACATTGGTACATATCATTTCTCTCAATCCCTTTAACGGCCCCTTAATTAGAAGCTTTAATAAAAAATGCGATTTTTTTCGTATTCTTTTCAACAACAAAGAAAAGTGTGATCAGGCTTCAATTAATAGGGCGACATTCGCTAAAGTTGCCCCATTATTTAAGTTAATCAGCGTAGTGTTGAATATAAAGTCAGAAGAGATCCCTGATATCTCGTTCTACTCGATTCTGGGGTGACGAAAGACTGCTTCGATGTAGTAAGCGAGGAAACCATCATTTCCCAATTCCCGTCACTCCCTACAGTGAGGAGCGAGCGTGATAGGGAATCTCGCTTTCCAATCAACGACCAACACCAAAACTCCCCCCTTCTCCAAATTGCAGGCAATAAAAAACCCAGCCGAAGCTGGGTCTGTTTAGCGCTCATCTCTCACCACGAGCTAATTTGTGGAAGCCTAACGTTGACGCTTATAGTCAACGTAGCTTTTTAATCGATTAACCTAGTAGGCTAAGTGCCGAGTTCGGAGCTTGCTTCGCTTGAGCAAGAATCGAGCTTGAAGCTTGAGAAAGGATCTGAGACTTAGTCATCTGAGTCGTTTCTTTCGCGAAATCGGTATCTTTAATACGGCTCTTAGATGCGTTAACGTTCTCGTTAATGTTGTCTAAGTTGCTGATAGCGTGGTCGAAACGGTTTTGGAAAGCACCTAGCTCAGCACGGTGGCTATCTACATACTTAAGTGCCGCATCGATAATAGCTACAGACTCTTGTGCGCCGCCAACTGATGTTACGTCGATAGTATCAACCGTTACGTCTTTGCCAGGTTGCATGCCTAGTTCGCCAGCCAGGCTGCCAGAGAATGCCACTTCGCCTTCAACCTTGTTGTTACCAGTGAACATTTGTAGCTTACCGTCTTCAGTTACAGACGCTTTAACAGAGTCTTGTTGACCGTTGATGTACGTTGCTAGCTCTTCGATGTCGTCACCCGCTTTTGCGCTGATGTCGATTTCTTGTGCTTGACCGAAGTTATCAGTGAACGACATTTTTAGGTCGTTAGAGCCTGCTTGAACGTTCCAATCTTTATCTTTCGCGTTCTCAGTTTGGTAGCTCTTACCACCCATCTGAGCGTTATCAGAGCGCATGTCTTTCAGTTGAAGCATTACCGCTT
The DNA here is from genome assembly GCF_041473395.1 of Vibrio sp. 10N.222.55.C6. Lineage (NCBI taxonomy): Bacteria > Pseudomonadati > Pseudomonadota > Gammaproteobacteria > Vibrionales > Vibrionaceae > Vibrio > Vibrio sp. 10N.222.55.C6. The sequence goes on along the minus strand of NZ_JBFRSD010000019.1, from coordinate 40,659 downwards.
CACCGTTGTCTGCACCGATTTGGAATGATTTAGTACCGTGAGTACCGTTAAGCAACTTGTTGCCACCAAAAGACGTCGTTTCCGCGATACGGTTCAGTTCGTCGTTCAGCGCTGTTACTTCTTCTTGAATCGCTACACGCTCAGATTTTGAGTTTGAGCCGTTTGAAGATTGTAGAGACAAATCACGCATACGTTGCAGGATGTTAGTCGTCTCATTCATTGCACCTTCAGCTGTTTGTGCAATTGAGATACCGTCGTTCGCGTTACGTACAGCAACATCAAGACCACGACTTTGAACGTTCAAACGGTTCGAGATTTGTAGACCCGCAGCGTCATCTTTTGCGCTGTTGATTTTTGAGCCAGAAGCTAGACGCTCCATTGATGTTTGTTGTGCGCTGTTTGCGTTGTTTAGGTAACGTTGCGCTGTCATCGCTGAAACGTTTGTATTTACATTCACTGCCATGGTGATTTCTCCAATTGATTTTCCGGTATAGCGGTTTCCGACGTCTCGGAAAACCAAGTAGTTCTCTCAAAGTTACTTTTAATAACGGCGCGAAAATCAGAAGCTTTAGAAAAACTTTCAAAAAACCACAAAAAAAATATTAATCTAATATTTATCAACAACTTAATTTTCATCATTTTCTAATACAGCGATAGATTTCAATTGGAAAAAGATCTTAATCTGTTCAGAAAGCGTACGAACCGCCGTCTAAATGGCTCAAGGTCGAGAAATGATCAATCGCCAAAGATCTCTGACTTACGCAAATCTTGTGTAATAGATGACATTATTTGTCGTGAAGAAGAACCATCAAATAGAGATTTGGAAAAGGTAGTGCGAGAAAGTTCACAGGAAAATAAATAGCAAAAACAAGAAATACAGAAAGGAAAAAGCCCCTTTTCCTTTGAGAGAACCGGGGCTAGTTGGCGCGTCAGAGCCTGTGTGGAGATCATCGAGAAATGAACACATTTCCGACTTGCCGTTGCATTCTTACTGCAAAAATGGATAGCAGGTGAGAGATGAGAGAGCTAAACATTCAATAGTAAGTATGCTTGCCAGTTTCCCTTGCTGCATGGCTCACGTCTGAACACGAGCAGCAAGTTCAACCAATAACTATTGCAATAATGACATTGCAGAGTTAGGCAACTGTTTTGCTTGAGCAAGTATTGAAGTACCTGCTTGTTGCAGAATTTGTGATTTGGTCATTTGCGTCGTCTCTTTCGCAAAGTCCGTATCTTTGATTCGGCTGTTTGAAGCGTCTACGTTCTCTTGTACGTTTGCCAAGTTATTAATACTGTGGCTTAGACGGTTCTGTTTTGCACCCAAATCAGCACGCTGTGAATCCACGTACTTCATTGCAGAATCAATCACGCTGATCGCGTTCTGTGAACCCGCAACGCTGGTTAAGCTAACATCTTGAACCGAGGTTGCGCGGCCTTCACTCTTAATACCTAGCTCAGACGCTAGACCACCAGAGATCGACATTGGGCCGTCAAGGTCAGGTTCAGCAACGAACAGTTGAATGCGACCATCATCAGTAACCGATGCGTTCACAAGATCAGACTGACCATTAATGTAAGTCGCAAGCTCTTCGATATCATCGCCCGCTTTGGTATTGATATCTAAAACGATGTCTTCACCCGCTTTGGTTTTGAATTCGAACTTAAGATCGCTCGCTGTTGGCGGCACTTCCCAGTTCTTATCTTTCGCGTTTTCTGAATCGAACGTAGTACCACCCATACGGTAGTCATCTGCACGGATACTTGTCAGAGCCATGATCATTGCTTCACCAGAGTTAGAACCGATCTGGAATGAAGCTTCACCGAATGAACCGTTCAGTAGACGACGACCACCAAACGATGTGGTTTCCGCAATACGGTTAAGCTCATCTTGAAGTGCCATTGACTCTTCGTTCAGTGCAGTACGCTCTGCCGGCGAGTTAGTGCCGTTTGATGATTGAATCGCTAGATCACGCATACGTTGTAGTACGTTAGTCGATTCGTTCATCGCACCTTCTGCTGTTTGAGCAATCGAAATACCGTCGTTGGCATTACGCATTGCCACATCAAGACCACGAGACTGAGCGGTTAGACGGTTCGAGATTTGCAGACCTGCCGCATCATCTTTCGCGCTGTTGATCTTGTGACCAGATGACAAACGCTCCATAGAAGTCGCTAAATCATTAGATGCTTTATTCAGGTAACGCTGTGCTGTCATAGCAGATACGTTAGTGCTTACATTGATAGCCATTTTGCTCTCCTTATGAGTTCGCAAAGTTTCTGCGAAGCGGCCAGCTTTACTCTCATATGGATAAGCACTGACCGTGTATTACTCGATAAACCCTATACAAGGTTTAAGATCTGTATTAATCATTTATAACCAACACAGATACAAGTTGTATGCCAAGTTTAATATCATATAAATAATTTTTTAATTATCTAAAAATCAGAAGCTTACAAACAACACTGCGCAATTATGATTTTCTACTATTAGAAGATGAAAAACATTCACCTTCCTTATTGCCGTTTTTTGCCGCTATTCTAGAAACATCATGCTTCGTACAAAAAAGCGGCAAACTGTGGCGTCATTCGCACGTATGGCATAGCACATACGGCAAGGAATCAACGCCATGGTGATCGACAAGCCACCATTAAATACCGATTGATCGTTAAATATAGTTAAACAAGGTCAGGTCTTTGGTTTTGCCAAACGCTTGTTGAGAAGCTTGTAGTGCTCGAGAGTTTTCATTGAACTCAATGATCGCTTTCGAGTAATCCAAGTCTTCAAAGTTGCTTTTTGCTTTTGCTAAAGACAACTTGAAATCTTCATGTTGTTGCTCTTGAATATCCAAAGTACTCAAGCGTGCACCAACATCGGTTCTTGCCTTGGTCAAATGGATAAACGCAGCGTGGAACTCTTCAGTTACTTGGTGCAGTTTCGCTGTTGCTGATGCATCCGATACCGGGTTTTCAGCCTGCTCAGCAGCCTCTTTGAACGTATCAAAGATAGAGAAAGTCTCTCGTGGTTCTAAGGTGATCGAATCACCTTTAGTGATTTGGCCTTTGATTTGAATATTCAGCCCTTCATAAACAATGCCTGTCGAAGGATCAAAATCTTCTGCCGCAACCACTGCGCCGTCTTTTTCAAGCTGATAAGCGAAATTGCCCGTCTGCATGTCGACAAACGTCACTTTATAAGTAGACCCATCTTCATCGCTGTTGGTCGCACGCCCGAGCAATAACTCAGACGCAGGTTCAAGCTCGTACTGAGGTTCGTAGTCACCGAACGGGTTGTCTATTTCCATAAACATCTTGCTGCCCGGATCATTCATTGCCATTTCAAAGCTGCTTGCCACACGCATCTTGCGTTGGTAGTCATCACCTTGATATGTCACATTCCCTTCGTTATCTCGAAAGAAAGGCTGATTTTTCGGCTTAGTGCCTGCAAACGTGTAGTTACCCGACTCATCTTGAGAGTTGGCTAAATGCAGGAAGTTATTCGCCAGTTCTTGAATTTCACGCTTCTTAGCTAAACGGTCTTCCGGAGAAAGCGCACCGTTGATCATTTCCATCACGGTTCGTTTTGCTTCATCAGCAAAGCCTTCAGTGTTAGAAACCAATACTTCATGATGCTCAAGACGGTTTCTGACTAGAGTAATCGCATCGACATACTGTTTAAGCTGTTCTGACTGCTGACCAATGTTCTGTAAATAGTGCGTCGCTAATGGGTCATCACTTGGCGACTGTAACTTCTTACCCGAAGCAAGTTGTGCTTGGTTGTGATGCACCTTGTTCTCTTGACGGCGCAAGTCGTTTTGTACTGACTGATAATTATGGAAGCTAGAGATACGATTCAACATTTATACCTTCCTATCTCAGAGCCAAAATAGTGTTAAACGTATCGTTGGCTGCTTGCATGATACGTGAAGAAGCCATATACGCTTGCTGAAATTTCATCATGTTTGCCGCTTCTTCATCGAGGTTTACTCCCGAGATAGAAGCAATACGTTCTTGAGCCGACTGTTTTTCTAATGTCGCAATATCACTCAGGCGATTTGCCGTTGAAGACTTCAAGCCCGTATTAGTATTCAAGTTGTGGTAAAGGTCTAAAATCGTAGACTCACCATCATTCAACAGCTTTCCTGTTTGAAGATCTTGTAGCTTACGCAGGTTACCGTTGTCACCTTCTGATGGGACAAGGTTTGCCGTAAACTTATCATTTGCCACCGCACCGGGTGTGAGCTCAAACGTTGTACCGTTGATGGTCACTGGCCCTTGTGGCGGATACGGTTGAGGCTGCATTAAAATGTTACCCTTCGGATCCGTCACAGCAAACTGCTCACCTTTTGGTGAGACAATCACTTCAAACTCACGCAGTTGACCTGCTTCTAGGATTTTAAATCCCGCTGTACCCTTGGCAAACGTGGTCGATGCCTCATAACTTTGCGCAGCAATGTCTTTCGGGTCTTTGGTTTCCATATGAATCTGCGCAGCAAAATTACGCGTTGGACGCAGTAACAGTTTCTCTCCTAGTTCAGGAGGGTTACGTACTTCCACTCGCATGCCATCAAGATAAAAAGCACTACCGCTAGAGTCGGTCGCCATCTTAACGGTCTCACCGTTCGGCTTAGTCACGACATAATCACTGCCATCGTATTTCAGTCCATACTCACCGCCTTTTAAGGCAGAAGTATCATCAATGTATACCGCAACATCGGCTTTCGATTGCCCGCTAGCCGTGACACGAGATTTTGCCACCAGCTCTGAGTTCACGTCGGTAAACAAGTCCTTACCTACGTTGCCGTTAAGATCCAAACCTTGTTCTTGAAGACTATTGACCTCATATGAAAACGCGGTCGCCAAACGACCAAGCTCATCCATGATTGCTGGGATATGTTCGTCACGCATGTCTAACATGGCGCCGATTTTTCCGTCGATATCACTGCTGGTGATCGGTTTTAAAGACTTACCTTCAACAATCGCTAGGCGGCGCTGATGTGCATCGGGTAAGCCATCAACCATCTTCAGCTGACTCGCTTCACTACCAGAGACCAAGGTATGGCCATTACCAATATGGACATTAAACCCTTCGGCATTTGAGCGTGGTGTCACCGTAACTTTGGTGTAACCAGAAAGCTCATTAATCAACTTTTCATGCTGATCTCGTAGGTCATTATGAGGCCCAGGAGTTCGCATCATTAAACGCTGAACATCACGGATCTCGTACGCAAGTTGGTTAACTCGCTCGATACCCATATCTAATTTTTTATTCGTAGAATCAGACTGTTGACGAACTGTTTCATGAAATTCATTCAAGGTTTTAGTTACAAGCCCTGCTTTCTCTAACACGACCTTACGCGCACCCACATCATTTGGGGTATCGGCGAGAGTCTTAACGGAATCAAACCATTCGTTGAGGTTTTCTGGAATCTTCTTTGAAGCGACCGACGACAACATGCTCGACAACATATCGAGGTTGGCTTCGGTATCGCCTTTGTTGGCGGCATTGGTTGTCGATAAGTTAAGTTCTTTGACGGCAAACTGATCCCAAGAGCGGCGAACATTTTCCACATGTACCCCCATACCGTAGGATTGCCCACCGTACTGGCGCGGGTCATTCACACCTTGAATCACAGACTGGCGGCTATAGCCCTCTGTGTTAGCGTTAGAAATGTTATGACCTGTGGTGTTGAGCTGTCTCTGAGCCGTAAGAACACTTTGTGCCCCTACATTCAGAAGATCCGACGCCATAATGCCCCCAAAAAACTTAACAAAACCAGAATGAACTGATTAACTACAACCGTATATTACTAAGATAATTGCAATATATGTGCCAACAAAAACAATAGGAAATTAAAAGACGATAATTTATCGAAGTGTAAGGAGATAACTATGGATTACGCGTAAGAACTGAAGGGGCGGAGAAGAAAAGAGCCTGCCAGTAGCAAGCTCTCTATGTTGATTTATGACGCTAGTTCATCTCATCAATCTTGGCTTTAACTCGTAAAACCTTGTCTGCATAGTTAGGGTCAGTTGCGTAACCAGCCTGATGAATACCTTTGATGAAATTCTCTGAATTGCCTTGATGCTGTAGCGCCGTTTCGTATCTTGGATTTTCGTTCAAGAACTTCACGTAATCATTAAAGCTATCTTCGAAATTAGAGTAAGAACGGAAGGAAGCTGACTCTTTAACGGCGGTTTTGCCATGGAACTCAAGAGTTTGAGTCGCGACCTTATCGCCCTTCCAACTTCTATCTGCTTTGATGTTAAATAAGTTATTGCTGTTGCCCAAAGAGTTCTTAACCATTTTAGAACCCCAACCCGTTTCAAGGGCAGCTTGTGCCAATAGAAGAGACGAGTCCACACCAAGCGCACTTGCCGCTTTTTCCGCGTAAGGCTTCATTGAGGTCACAAACGATTCTGGAGAATCAAAGGATACTGGCTGTTTTGCTGCTTGCGCAGGTTGAACGTCTGACGCTCGCTCTTCCGAACGGCCTGAATATTGCGGTCTTTGCAATGAAGCATCAAAGCCTTCACTGCGAACCTTCTCTTCAGACGTATCGCTTGCTTGGCCAGCGCTTAGTTGAGCCACGATCATATCTGCAAGACCTAACGAACCTGAAGCGCTTAACTCACTCGCCATTTGGTCATCTTGCATCTGACGATAGAACTGCTCGTTCTGGCTGTTCAACATATCCGACTTAAAGCTCGAGTTAGCATCGCGCATTGACTTAAACAACATCGAGGTGAAAATCGATTCAAACTGTTTTGCCGCCGCGGTTAATGCTTCTTTCTCGCTACCTTCTTCACCGTTTACCGCTTGTTGACGAAGGCGGTCTAGGCTACCGATATCGTGAATAAAGCCGATGTCATTGTTATTTTTAATCATGCTTTACCCCTTCTTAGATAATGATCAATTGGCCTTCAATTGCACCCGCTTGTTTCAGTGCTTGAAGGATTGCCATTAAATCAGAAGGTGCAGCGCCCACTTCATTGACTGCGCGTACCAAATCGTCCAGCGTTAGGCCAGGTTCAAATTTGAACATCTTACCATCGCCTTCCGTGATTTCGATATCAGAATCAGGGACCACTACCGTTTGGCCACCAGAGAATGCATTCGGTTGGCTTACGTTTAGATTTTCTTTAATTGCAACCGTCATACCACCGTGGGTGACCGCCGCCGCTTTTAGGCGAACGTGCTTACCAACCACAATCGTACCTGTACGAGAGTTGACGATGATTTTTGCAGAGCCTTCAGCAGGGTCGAACTCGATGTTTTCGATAGCCGACAAGAATGCTACACGCTGGCTGATTTCACGCGGTGCACGAACTTTTACTGAAGTTGCGTCTACCGCTGAAGCCATTTGTGGGCCTAGGAAATTATTAACCGCATCAGCCATACGCTGAGCCGTTGTGAAATCTGATTGGATTAGGTTGAAGGTGATGTAGTCACCACGACCGAATGGCGTTGGGATCTCTTGTTCAACCGTCGCACCGCTAGAGATGATACCAACGTTAGGGTTGTTACCGACAATCTTAGAACCGTCGTTACCTTGTGCACTAAAGCCACTTACCACCAAGTTACCCTGCGCGACCGCATACACTTGACCGTCTAGACCTTTCAAGAAGGTCTGTAGCAAGGTACCACCACGAAGGCTTTTTGCTGAACCGATAGAAGAAACTGTTACGTCAACTTCTTGGCCTTGCTTAGAGAATGCTGGCAGTTCAGCAGTCACAATAACAGCCGCGACGTTTTTGGTTTTTGGCTTAGTGCCGGGCGGCAATTGGATGCCAAAATTTTGCAGCATTGCGTTAAATGTTTGATCGGTAAAGGGAGTTGTCTCACCAGTACCCGGCAAGCCCGTGACCAAACCATAACCGACAAGTTGGTTACTACGAACACCCGCCACTTTTGCCACGTCTTTGATTCGCGCAGCATGGGCACTGGTGGCAAGAAATAGCATGCCGAATAGTACGAGTGTCAGTTTTTTCATTGAGTAACCTGTCTGTATTGCTTTAATTTATAATAGCTTAGCTAAATGTGGCTCAGTGATAGAGGCTGTCAGTATGTCGTCGTCCTATCAAGCTCTACAGAGATACATTAAAGAATCGTGCCAAGAATCCAGGCTCTTGCATATCTTTCTGTACGCCAGTCCCTGAGTACTGAATTCGTGCGTTAGAAACACGGTTTGAAGCAATGGTATTTTCGAAGTCAATATCGTCTGGACGGATGGTACCGCTTAGGCGGATGTACTCATCGCCGGTGTTCAGTGTCATCCACTTCTCACCACGAACCACTAGGTTGCCATTAGCTAATACTTCGATGACTTCAACGGTAATGTAGCCGCTGATGCTGTTACTTTGGTTGGCTGACGCATCACCAGCAAAAGTATTGGTGTTACTCAGATCATAAGAGAAGTTGTACTTGTCGATCGTCAGATCTTGACCACCAACAGCCAGCGGCTCCATTGATGCATCATTCGACTTAGACATGTCTGCGTTGGCTTTTTTGGTCGCTCGAGTATTCTCATCTAGCGCTACAGTGATGATGTCACCAATACCACGAGGCTTTGAGTCGTCATACATGCTGCCAATGTGGTTCACATTAAACAGTGAGCCCGTTGCCGCTGCATAATGCTCTGGCTTCTGCTTGGGGTTGATTGGCGCCCATGCAGGGTCACCAGCAATTGGATCGGTTCGCCCACGAAGCGTGTCAATAATGCCAGAGCTCTCTTGCGCCGACTTATCACCTTCCACAGCATCAACCACTGTGGTTGCATTTTCTTCTGCCGGAGTCTCGATCGGGTCCAGAACAGCACATCCCGACATAGACATAAACAAAGCTAAACAAAAAATACGTTTCATGGCGATATACTCTCAGCAGGCAGTGGTAAATGGGTCAATTAGCAAAAACAGATAGATTAATTAAAAAAGTAAACGGCGAATAAACCAATTACAGCTGTTGGTTAACAAAGCTCATCATCTTGTCTACTGACGAGATAACTTTCGAATTCATTTCGTATACACGCTGAGCTTCAATCATGTTTACCAGCTCTTCGGTTACGTTTACGTTCGATGTTTCTAGCATCGATTGGCGGATGTTACCCAGGCCATCAAAACCCGGTACACCCTCTTGTGGGTCGCCACTCGCGCCAGTTGGCAAATAAAGGTTTTGACCTACTGGCTCTAGACCACCTGGGTTTACAAAGTCAGTAATGGTAATTTGACCAACCACGACGTTGTTTTGCTCGCCACGTAGACGAACCGATACTTCACCGTCGTTACCAACCGTTACCGAGATCGCGTCTTCAGGAATCACAATTTCTGGTTGTAGAGGATAACCTTGGCCCGACGTTACGATCGCGCCTTCACCGTTCAGTGTGAACTGACCATTGCGGCTGTAACCTGTTTCACCGTCTGGCATTTCAACTTGGAAGAAACCGTCGCCTTCAATCATCATGTCTAGGCTGTTAGATGTCGTTTGTGCGTTACCGTGAGTGTGCACTTTTTGAGTCGCGACGACCTTAGAACCGGCACCCAGCATCAAACCACTTGGCAGCTCAGTATTCTGAGACGATTGACCACCCGGTTGATTAATATTCTGGTAGAACAGATCTTCAAATACCGCGCGGCTCTTTTTAAAACCAATGGTTGAGGCGTTGGCAAGGTTGTTCGAAATCGTTGAGATATTGGTTTGTTGGGCGTCTAAACCCGTTTTACTTACCCATAATGCTGGATGCATAGCAATGTCCTTTAAATTCTATTAGCTCATACGAAGCAGTGAATCAGACGACTTGTCCATTTCCTCTGCTGTGCTCATCATTTTGACCTGCATTTCAAACTGACGTTGTAAGTCAATTAGGCTGGTCATTTCACCTACGGCATTTACGTTACTGCCTTCGATAGCACCTTTTAGCAACGTTACCGCTGCATCTGCTTCGTATGCCTGATCTGGGTTTTTCGAACGGAATAGACCATTCGTGTCTTTAAACAAACTTTGGTTGTCTGGACGTACAAGCTTAATACGATCAACCACGGCCAATTCTTCAGCTGGAGCGCCTTGAGGAATCACCGAAATCGTACCGTCTGTACCAATTTCTACTTTGCTGATTGGGATTGGCAGCGTGATTGGTGCATCGTTTTCACCAAGCACTAAGTGACCGCTTGCGTTGGTTAGTAAACCGTTTTGGTCAACCCTTAGGGTACCGTTACGTGTTAAACCTTCACGGCCAGTATTGTCCATCACTGAAATCCAACCATCACCTTGAATGGTAACGTCTAGATCTCGGCCAGTAGTAACCACACTACCCTGAGCGAAATTATGACCCGGACGCTCTGTCATGCTGAAAACACGAGTAGGCATGCCTTCGCCATACGCTTGCATTGAACGTGCCTGTGCTAAATCAGCACGGAAACCCGTTGTACTTACGTTGGCAAGGTTGTTTGCACGTAGCTGCAAAGCTTGCATATTTTGCTTAGCGCCACTCATGGCAAGAAACAGTGCGCGATCCATAATTTTGCTCCAAAAATCATCTTCTGGGGCTAATAAAGCAAACACTGTGCCAATATTTTTAACTGTTATTTATCAATAATTTAAATAGAAAACAAACGAAGATGGGTGATCGTCAAAGGATCATTGAGGAATAATTGTTGCCAGAGGCATTACCGGGCGGCAATAGGGGCGGCAAATAAGAAGACAAACAACAATACCCAATTCAATAACATTGAATTGGGTATTCGCAGATGATTCAAACGCTCGAAACGATTAACGAATCTGAAGAATATTCTGTTGTAGCTGGTTGTGTACTTCTAGAGAACGCGAGTTCGCTTGGAAGTTACGTTGAGCAGAAATCAAATCAACCAGTTCTTGAGTCATATCGATGTTCGACTGCTCTAGCGAGCCGTTGTTGATGCTACCAAATGAACCTTTGTTCGATTCACCCCAGATCTTGTCACCAGAGTCGTTGGTAGAATCCCATTGAGTACCGCCTTTCTTATCCAGACCTTGCTCATTTGGTACACGAACCAAGCCTACACGGCCAAGCATCACGTTTTCACCATTTGAGTAAGTACCTAGAACACTGCCGTACTCATCGAAATCGATTTTTGTTAAGAAACCTGTTGTCGCGCCATCTTCATCAAACTTAGTCAATTCAAACGGAGCGGCAAACTGAGTTGACGAATCTAGACCAAACTTAAGCACTTGAGTTGGATCAGCACCGTTCAAGTCAATTGGGTTCGCGCCAGCACCCAGTGGTTCCGAGTTAATCGGCTGACCATTGTTTAGGCTTGCTAACGTACCGTCATTGTTGAACTTCATTGTGTGACCAACATGACCTTGTGCATTCGTCGCATCACCACCAGTAATGTTGACCGGCTTTTCACCGTTCTCATCTGACATGGTGTAGTACGTTTGCCAAGTGTTTGGTTGAGTCTGATCTTTGAGGTAGTAAGTCGTTAACTTGTAAGACTGACCCATAGAATCGTATACCGTCGAAGACGTTGCACGGTTATAAGTATCAGCATCTTTGAAGTTAAATGCAGCCGGGTCTTTAAGATCACCGTTTGCAGGAAGGTTAACCCCTACTTCAATGTTTTCTGTCTGTTTTGGTTTACCAAACTCAGCAGGAATGTCGAGAGGCTTTGGCGCATAAGAAAGAACTTCCCCCGAGTTTGGATCAACATCGTAACCTAAAAGAAACTCATCATTAGCGGTAACCATGTAGTTGTCTTTGTTTAGGTGAAATGCACCATTACGCGTTAATTCGTTAATCTCTGGCACCATGCGGTCTTTAGATACTGCAAAGAAACCTGTACCACTTACACGTAAGTCCATTGGGTTGTTCGTATAAATACTTGAACCTTCGTGGAACTGTTGCGCCACTTGGCTAGCTTGCGCACCGCCACCTGCCGTCGTTTTTGCGTTAGTGAACAACGAGCTTGAGTAAACATCACCAAACTCGGCACGAGACTCTTTAAAGCCAAATGTGTTCGCGTTCGCAATGTTGTTACTGGTTGTATTAAGGTCTAATTGTGCAGCGGATAGGCCGCTTAAAGCTACATATGACATTCCATTATTCTCCTAATCTATCTAGCTAGCATAGTCACTCAATAAAGAGCTACGCTTTACCAACTTCTAGTACTTCAGCAAGTCGTACTGGCGATGTGAAACCAGCCAGATTGAGTAGTACGTTGCCATCGCCCTTACCAAGAAGCACACTGTTCACGTTCGCATAACTGGAAACTTGGAACTCTGTGTTCTCGCCATCCAGCAAACCCGACGCTTTCACGTTGTATTTACCGGCCGGCAATGGGTTACCGTCTTCGTCTTTTCCGTCCCATTCAACACGTGTATCACCAGATGGTTTAGAGCCGATATCAAATGTGCGAACCAATTGGCCAACTTCGTTCTCAACACGGACCATTACATTGTCCATTGCCTGAGGAAGCTTAACCATTGCCGCCATACCGCCATCACCGGGTTTTACACCTGCCGCACCAGGAACCAATACATCACGCCCAACTAAAGAGGAGGCCTGAAGAGCTTGGTTAGAGGTCATTGATGAATTCAAGCTTTCAAACTGTGTATTCATTTTGCCAATGCCATCTACGGTCGCAAATGAAGCCATTTGCGCAATCATCTGGTCATTGCTAACCGGCTTGAAAGGGTCTTGTTGTGCTAGTTGCTTAGTCAACAAAGATAAGAAGTCTTCTTGTTTAAGATCCTGCTTACCTGTTGTTTCGTCGGGCTTTTTAGCGCCATCTTGAAGACTCTTCAGCTGGTCAACATAGGACAAGCCGCTTTGACCAACATTGTTGTTGATTCCAGCCATGTGCTACCTCCTTATCCTTATTGACCCATCTGCAGCGTACGCAGCAGCATTTGTTTACTCGAGTCAGCAACCTGTACGTTTGTTTGGTACGCACGTGATGCCGAAATCATGTTTGCCATTTCTTCCATAACGTTGACATTAGGCTTGTAGATATAGCCTTCGTTGTTCGCTAATGGGTGATCCGGGTTGTACTCCGCGCTTAGCGGCTTATCGCTTTCCACAATACCTAATACTTTCACAGGCACAGTGTGACCACTGTTGCGTGCTTTATTTAACTCAGCGCCGAACACTGCGTGACGAGCCTTGTAAGTTTCTTCAGCAGAACTACTTACACTGTCCGCGTTCGCAAGGTTGCTCGAGGTCGTATTTAGACGAACAGATTCAGCACTCATCGCAGAACCAGTCACATTGAATACATTGAATAAACTCATCTAATTATTCCCCTTTAATCGCTTTAGTTAAATTCTTGAACTTACTTCCTAAGAAGTCGAGAGAGGCTTGATGCCTAATTTGGTTTTGCATGAAAAGGTTTCTTTCCAAATCCAAATCAACCGTGTTGCCATCTCCTGTATCAGGTTGGGTAGGAATGCGATACTTCGTTTCCCCGTTCACCGTTGTTGAGGCAGAAATGTGCCGACCATCTGTACGGCTAAGACCAATGCTTGCCCCAGAACTTGCCGCTTGCAGTGATTTCTTAAAGTCTAATCCCTTTGCTTTATACCCAGGCGTGTTTGCTTGCGCGATATTGGTGGAAAGCACCTCAGCGTTACGCTCACGTACACCAACTGTGTGCTGGTGAATGCCCAAAGCATTGTCAAAAGAAATAGCCATGTAAACCTCAACTCAAGAACTGACTGTTATGAAATAACCAAAGCAATATATATACCAACTTTTGAAACAAGGCGGTCTATCAATGCTTTTACAGGTTACTCGTGGGTAAACTTGCAATAAACAAGCCAAAAAATAGAGTAAATTGGAATGTCACTCTGACTTAAAGATATAGCTTAAGCAGGAAAAAGAAAACCCAGCACTTGGCTGGGTTTTAAATTTAGACGGTAACCTTACACCTAATATCGGTGCCGCTCGTTACTTTAATTTGTAGATGATGCCTGGATTACAGCGAACCATTTCAAAACGATCCGTTAAGCCTGTTAGTGATTCCGACGCACCTAATAGCAGGTAACCACCTGGGTTGAGGCTATTTGCCATCTGGTTAAGTACCTTTGACTTCATATCAGGTGAGAAGTAGATCAGCACGTTACGACAGAAAATGATGTCGAACTTGCCTAACAATGCATAGCTGTCCATCAAGTTCTGAGGGCGGAAGTTCACCATGCGCTTGACGTTATCTTTCACTTTCATACGGCCATCGCCCGCATCTTCAAAGAAAGTACGACGGCGCTCTGGAGAAAGTCCACGTCCCAATGCAAGGTTGTCGTAAGCGCCAGTGCGGCACATATCCAACATACTTGCTGAGATGTCAGTTGCGGTAATCGATACATTTGGCAGCATACCTGGCTTACGAGCTTGAGTTTCAAGAATCGTCATTGCCATTGAGTATGCTTCTTGGCCTGAAGAGCTTGCCGCAGACCAAATCTTAATAGGACGTTTATTTGCCGCTATTTCCGGTAGAAGCTTATCCGCAAGCACAGCAAACGGGTAAGTATCACGGAACCAAAGTGTCTCGTTCGTCGTCATGGCATCGACAGCAGCCACACGCAGCTCACGGTTTCGACCTGTTACTACATCTCTCAACAAATCAGACAAAGAAGCTAACTTAAACTTCGTTACTAATGGGCTTAGACGACTGCGCACTAAATACTGCTTGCTGTCACCTAATACAATGCCACATTGAGATTCTAAGAAACGGCTGAAATCGCGATACTCTTGATCACTTATTGTTATAGCAGTCATTAATGTCTCTTTTAGTTAGTTAACGCAGCTTTTACAGCTGCACCAAGCTCATCTGGGTTGAATTTAGCGATGAAGGAGTTAGCTCCAACACGCTCAACCATGGCTTGGTTAAATACACCACTCAACGATGAGTGTAAAATTACGTATAAATCTTTAAGTTCGGCGTGACGACGAATCTCAGCAGTCAGCGTGTATCCATCCATTTCTGGCATTTCGATATCAGAAATCACCAATGAAATCTGATCGTAAATACTGCCTTCTGATGACATCTGCATCAGCTTCTCATAGGCTTCTTTACCATCCTTCACCGAGATAACTTCAAAACCAATCGACTCAATAGCACGCTGAACCTGCTTACGAGCAACGGTCGAGTCATCAGCAATCAAGATGCGGCGAACCAGTTCTTTCTCTTGTTCTACTTTCGCAATATCTTCAGCAATCTTGCTGTCCATTGTTTCATCAACAGGAGAAATTTCTGCAAGGATCTTCTCAACATCAAGAATTTCTACCAATTCATTATCAATGTTGGTTACCGCTGTCAGGTAGTTAGCTCTACCTGCGCCATCTGGCGGCGGAAGAATCGATTCCCAGTGCATGTTAATAATGCGCTCAACTGAACTTACCAAGAAACCTTGAATGGTTCGGTTAAACTCAGAGATAACCACAAAACACTTTTCAATATCCGTTGTAGGACGGCCACCAATCGCTAAGCTCAAGTCGATCACAGAGATCGTTTGGCCACGAATGTGTGCTACACCTTTAACCAGTGGGTTCAAGTTTGGCATCTTTGTCAGCTTAGGGCATTGCAGCACTTCTTTTACTTTAAAGACATTAATGCCGTAACGCTGACGCCCCATTAGGCGAAAGGTTAGTAATTCTAATCGGTTTTGACCGACGAGTTGCGTACGCTGATTCACCGAATCAAGAATACCCGTCATGAGCTCATCTCCATATCAAACTTTTTTGTATAAAAAGTGTTAGTCTACTGCAGGCTACGAACCACCAGAGAAACGGAATGACGTATTATAAAACAAATTTGCCACCTCTTTCCATAGCAATGTGTAGAGCTACTTTTAAAACTGTCGCTAAGTTTATCGGCATTTTATCAATATTGTTTAGTTTTTTTGTACAAGCTGCGACCCCAGAACAAATTGAGATGATTCAGTCTGCAGCGGAGCAACATATCCTTGATACAGTTGAGCAGCCACAAGGTGGCGAACTCTTTGTTAATTCAGCAAATGTTGACTCAAGAATCAAAGCGACAGACTGCCCAGTGCCTTTAGAGACCAGCGCTTCAACGACCACCAATACCCGCAGCAGTATTACGGTTTTAGTTCAATGTGTTCCTGATGAGTGGCGAGTTTATGTACCGGTGCGCCTTTCGATGTCGGTGCCTCTTGTCACCACCACTCGCTCACTCGCGAGAGGCGAAATCGTCGGTCAATACGATGTCACCACCGCTATGATTTCTCTTAACAAGTTTCGTCGCCAAGGTTTCACAGCCCCACAACAAGTCATCGGCGCTAAGGTAAAAAAGAACCTAAGACCGGGCGATGTTGTAGAAAGAGGTGATATCTGTGTCGTCTGCCGAAACGAGAAGGTTATCATACAGGCAGTAAAAGGTGGCATGACCATTACCACCAAAGGGACTGCGCTTACCGATGGCTCTATGGGTGATCAAGTAAGAGTGAAAAATGACAAATCACAGCGTATAATTGAAGGAATTGTTACCAGCATGTCTGAAGTCACAGTTTACTTTTAACTCTTTACTTCTAAATTGACGGTATCGTTAGCGATTTCACTCTCTACTCTAACGCCAAATGTGACGGCGGCGGTGTTTTGTCGCTTTTCGACTATTGAGCTAAAAATTGCTAAAGTATTCGAACCCTTGGTCGATATTGACTGTACAGGTTCCCATTTTTGAAGAAAAAGGCTTAACTATGGCAGGCATTGATAATATTCGTTCAGGGCAAACCCTAACGACCACTAACCGATCAGCAGTACGCTCTGATTCTAGTTCTGAGGCATCACGTTCTGATGTATCAACTAAATCACCAGCAAGCAAAGATGCGGTTTCACTTAGCCAACAAGGCAAAGCGATTGGTCAGCTCCACCAAGATATGGCAGCACAACCAAGCTTTGATTCTGTGAAAGTAGCAGCGATCAAAGAAGCGATTGCGAACGGTTCATACACTGTTGATCCAGAGAAACTGGCTGACAACATGATCAAGTTCGAAGATGAATTAAAAGGCCTTTAAGAAAACACTAACTTTTCATTGAAGTTATTGTCTTAAAGTACACGAGGTTATGAATAGGTTTACGTTATGGCGGCACTAGCAGATTTAGTTAATTTTCAACTTCAAAATGCCAAAGCCTTATCTGAATTACTAAGTTCAGAGAAAACCGCTATTACGAGCCGACAATCAAACGATATTGAGCGAATCGCCAAAGAAAAAGTGGTCCTAGTTGAACAACTAAGATCAACCGATCAGCGAATCGCAGCCCATACCAATATCTCAGAACTGACCGAGAACCCTGAACTTGCTCAGTTAGTCACTAAGATCCAGTCCATAGTGCACGATTGCCAGCAAGCGAACCTTGTGAATGGCGAAGCCTTAAATCGAGCGCACCTTAGCTTCAAAAAACTCAGCAATATGATGCAGCAAAGTCACGGAAAAATTGGCATGACCTACAATGCCGGTGGTCAAACGCATACTATCTCTACGCTGGGAACCAACGTAAAAGCCTAGTTAAGTTAACTCTTCCTCTTCAGTAATACCCCTTGTTAACCGTTTATCTGTATCTCAGACTATTCCTGTCGTTATCTTTTATTAAAACACCTAATCAGCCTTTGAACGCCCTGACAAAATCGATAAACAAAAAAGCGGCAAGTATTTTCATACTTGCCGCTTTTACATTCATATTAGTTATTGGTTGCCGATACGCCATCTGGAAAACGAAAGCAGCCAATATAACTGGATAGTCCTATCGCTAGACGCCCCTTGGGCTAGAACAGCGTTTGTTGTCTCTTTTCAGGTACAGGTTGAACTTCACCGTAATTACGTAGCTGTTCCATCTTACGGATATCAAGCTGAAGCTCAGTAACATAGCTATCGCCCACAGGGTAGCTGCGTACCACTTCTGCACCGCGGATTACGCCATCAACCGCACCAGAAGTACGTTCCGTACCAAGGCGTTGATCTTCCAACTCTGCCCGACCACTCACTCGCATGCCGTAAACCTGTTCAGCAAGCTCACGATAAGCATCGATCTTAGAGGCTCTCATCGCGCGGATACGTCTCTCTTCGTCGTTACGACCTTTCTGCTCACTGATACTCGCATAGCCAACAGCCACTAAGAAATCATCAGGTCTCATGCTCTGCAATGGCTGACAGCCAACAAGCAATAAAGCGGCAACAACAAACATTAACTTCTTCATCTCGAACTCCTAAGGGCGAAGAATAACAGTATAAGGCTGACTGATCGTTGGATCGGAACGAATGATCACGCCATCTTGAGTTCGAATACTGTTGAGAGTATCTAGGTCACGGCCAATACGGTCTGCAGGTAAGAAGCCTTGTGCCGTCGCCACTACAATTCGAGTTTGCATGCCAACAACGCGAGCATTTACTAGTACACCGCCTTCTTGGCGAAGCATGGTGCCTGTCAGTACATACTGTACGTCTTGCTCTTGAGCTAAGTCTTTCCAATCGCGGCTCAACGCAAAGTCACCTTGGTGAGTCACTTGGATAGAGCCAGTAGTTTTAAAATCAACCACCTTGAAGCCACGACGCTGAAACTGATGAATGAAGCCTTCTGATACCGAGTTGCCTAGCCAGTTCGTTGTGTCCATGTGCTGCAGGTCCACAAACGAAGTAATTGCTATTGGCGTTCTCGCTGAAATACTTGTATTCGAAATGATCAAATCTTCAGTCATACTTTCCACAAAAAAATCCATGGTATGACGAGGGCTGTCCATCAACATAAACTGACTGCCTGAATATTCAGACTTGCCGTTATAGATCGGCGAATAAGCGCATGATGTCAGTAACATGACACTCATTACTACGAGCCATTTTTTCATTCTCTTATCTCCAGATAGGTTTAGTGCTCCCTGTTCCAATATGTTCTCACCATTATTCTTTTCAATGGATTACAATGTTGGAACAGTCTTTGCTTTTCATTAATGGTTCAGATTAAGAAAAACGCACTTAAGTCAGCTTCAAGCTTATAGTTATTTGTTAAGCAATATTTATACCCAACTGGTAACGAATAGATGAAAAAAATAATTTCTTACTTATTTTCAATAAGTTCACTGATAACCATAAGCTTCAGTGCTCATGCCTCTTGGTATGAAGTTACCGGTACCGCAGCCATCGTATCCTCAGAGGAAACGGCAAGGGTTCATGCTCTGGAAGACGCGGTATATAAAGCGATCCAGTTCTCAGGAGCCGACATTGGTAGCATTGCCAACCTCACGCCCTACCTCGACGCAAACAAAAAAGAGTTTCAATTTACCAATCATGAAGTGCGCTACATCTTGGTAGAAAAAGAGAAAAAACGCAGTGGCAATATAATGATCACCGCAAGGATCGATATCTATCCTTCGGCAAATGCTTGCCATGAGAGCCAATATAAGAAGACATTTTTGGTCGGCAACATCGATGTGACTTCCCCACAGCAAGCTGTAATGGGCAGAATCTATAACATCGGTGATGATTTTGGTCATGTCGTAGATCGACAGCTGGCGCAAGAGTCTCGCAGCTTTGTTTCCGTTGGCACGACCAATTACGACATCGACAAACGTCGACCTGAAGTGATCAAGATGATCGCCCAAGACACTGGCGCACAATACATCATTGGTGGCGACATTACCGATTTAACCGCGACCATCGAGTCCAAACTGTTGAAAGACGACATCATCAATCGCCAGTTTGCGTTAGAGATGCAAGTCTTCGATGGTAAAACAGGACATCAGGTTTACAACCGTAGCTATCGTGAAGTGGCAAAGTGGCCATTTGCTAAGACCAGTGAAGTCGACACCCGCAGTGCCCGTTTCTGGGCATCAACCTACGGCAGCATGATGCTGCGTGTTAGCCGTAATATTATGTTGGACTTAGAATCGGAAGTGTCATGTAAGATCACCCTTCCAGAGGTTGCAGCGGTATTTGGTAACACTGTGACCATTGATTTAGGTCGAATGCATGGCGTACAACAAGGTGACAAACTGCAACTGTGGCACACAGGTTCGTTTATCGACCAACGCGGCTTGCCACGTAATAAGGTATCTCAAAGCGATATCACACTGACCGTTTCTCGCGTTTATGAAAACGAAGCAGAACTGACGATCGACCAACCAAGCCTTGCTGGAAGCATTCAAATTGGTGATGTGATGCAGAAAATCATGTAGTTAGCGACACGCCCGCCTCACAGTTTCTAATAAAGCCTTAGCACTTTTGTTAAGGCTTTATTTTTTTTCATGGGTATTAGTTTCGGTTTTGCAGTATTTGGCGTAATCTTATTAATAACATAATCATCACTTAGCAAACTATGAGTCAGAATAATCTAATTGGTGCTACCGGTTACCGCTTTATCTCGAAAGGTAAAACCGCTTTTAAGATCCACATTCATACTCCCGAAGATACGGTGTTGCATCGGTCGGTCGGTTTTGTTCGTATGGGTGAAGACAAAGCACTGAAGAAAACCATTAAATTAAGAGATGAACTGGGCAGACAGCTATGGGGCAAATTTTGGCCCAAAGTCCTCAAAGAGCCCTACCTGATGACGCGCCTGCCTCATAGTCTAGAACCCAAAATTGTATTCAAACCAAATCCAACTCAGAGTGATCCCGAACACCGCGACGAATGCTACATCGCTAAGTGGCGTGTATTCTCTGAGAATGGTGACTACAAGTACAAAACCAAGGTATGTTCAATCAGAAAGCACGGCAGACTTGCCGCTTACAGCCAAACCAAACGTGCGCTGCTTGATGCTCACAAAGACGTAATTGATCTACTTATATTTATGGGACGATTGAACAGCATCGACTTAAAATAGGCTTAAATCCGATTAAGCTGACCGCCCATATTTTTCAGATACAAAAACAGCCGCACATTGCGGCTGTTTTTAATTTATGACGATCCATCGTGGCAATTTAGAGTATTGCTACATACAAAATCGATTACCTAGTTTCGGCATATCTCAGCCAGTGTCGCCAATCGGCGCTTAGACTCTTTCACATAAGGGTTGGCTTGATCCCATGCGTAACCCGCCAGAATTGAGCACACCATCTGCTTAATCTTTGGATTTGGATCTTGATAGAAAATCACATCCTGCAAAGTACCTGAGTACCACCCCTCAACATACGTTCTAAAGGTGTTTACACCAACCATCAAAGGAGCGGCATAATCGCGTTCCCAATCTACCTTCTCACCGTTAAGTTGCTTTTCGACACACTCAACCGCAAACTGTGCCGACTTCATCGCAATCGTCACGCCTGACGAGAACACCGGGTCAAGGAACTCGCCGGCATTGCCAAGCAACGCGTACTTATCCGTCGCCAAATGTTTTACATTGGCAGAATAGCCACCAATTTCACCCGCAGGGTTTGGATACTCGGCGCTTGCCAGTATCTCAGCCAAGCCCGGCTCTTCCGCTGCCAGCTGTTTAATTGCAGCAATCTTGTCTTCTGGATAGGACTCAAAGAACTTAGGCTCTCCTACGACACCAAACGAAGAGACACCGTTACTAAACGGGATCAACCAATACCAAACATCAGGGTTGGTTGGATGCACAGAGATAAGAATTTTATTTCGGTCATATTCAAGATCGGTATCCACCTCTGCAATATGATCGTTAATGTGCGTAAAAATAGCTTTGCGTGGAGGGAGCGATGACGGCTCTGCCAAGTTAAGCATTTTTGGTAGCACTCGACCAAAACCACTGCCATCCAGAACGTATTGCGCTTCTATCTGATAACGCTCTCCACCCAGCACTTGTACATCTAAAATGGTGCTGTCGTCGGTGAAATTAATGCCCATTAACTCATGTTGGTAATCAATGCAGACACCCTGCGCCTCAGCCGTATCTGCCAAAACCTTATCAAAGGCACCTCGCTGAACCTGAAACGTAGTTCCAGGGCCAGAAGAGAACTTGTCTTCAAAATTAAACGCCGTATAAACGCCATTTTTGCGAAAGGCAGCGCCATCTTTGTATTGGAAGTTAGCGTTGATCACTGCGTCAGTCATCCCAGCCTGTTCAATCATTTCCATACAAGCTGGTAATAGGCTTTCACCAATAGAAAAGCGAGGGAATACGCTCTTTTCAATCACTCGAACATCGATGCCTTTTTTATGAAGTAAAGACGCAGCAATAGACCCTGATGGCCCAGCTCCGATGATCACCACTTGAGTTGATAGTTTTTTCATTATTTAAGCCATGTTTGTTATTTTTATTGCGCGCCAGCTTTCAATTCTAGAAGCGTGTGACCAAGACCGATATCGTCGGTACGCGTTACCACTTCAAAGCCCGCTTCTTCAACAATCTCTAAGAAATCTTCACTGCGGTAAAAACGACTGTTGCCATTGGCCAAGCAGGTAAAGTAGAGAGACGTCGCGTTTAAGCTATAAGAAGCCGCATCGTATTTCTGTGAATCCCAAAACAGTTCAAGGATATAGACAGTCGCATCTTCTGACATATGAGAGCGAACGCGCTTTAATATGCTCAGAATCTCCATTGGCGAGAAACAATCAAGGAACTGACTCATCCACCAAACATCCGCGCCCGTTGGCAGAGTTTGCTGTTTATCGAGCATATTCGCTGGGAATGGCGTGACTCGCTCTTGATGACCATGCTTTGCCGCGTTTGCCATTGCCATTTCTAGCTGCTGTGGCAAATCAACAATCGTCACCTCAACGTCCGCATCATGGTTGCAGCATTGCATCGCCCACTTACCCGTGTTGCCGCCGATATCCACCAGCGACTTAGGTTTCTTGCTGAAGACTTTTTCAAGTAACACAGGGAACGAGCGATCCGAATAGAAGTGATCAAACTTGAACCAACTCTCTTTTGCTTTTTCTGGCAATTGAGACAAGCCTTGGTAAATGGTTTCCCAATCACCCAACTCTTTCAAGCCTGCAGGTGTGCCTTCTTCAATCGCTTCTGTTAGATGCATCATCGCGGCATAACAAACATCGGCTGTGAAATCCATGTTTGCGTTAGTCATACCATCATGCAGAAGGTAGAAACCAAGGTTAGCCATTTTGTAGTTAGGCTTTTCCCAAGTCACAATATGAGCACTTAACGCCATATCGAGCAGGACTTTCACGCCGTACTCAGAGACACCGGTCGATTCAGAGATAGACTCTGCTGGTAAACCCTCGTTGCCCGCGTCATCTAACGCTTTCAAAATGCCTAAATCACGAAGTGTACGAGCAGTATGAAAAACAATCGGAGCGAAAGACAATTTCTGCGCTTCTGTTTTTGCTTCTAATGCGTTGAATGGATCTAATTTATATTCCGACACGAAAAACCTAACTTTAAATAATAGAGAGTTACTCAGCTGCCATTTGCGCAAGCTTACGTTTAATATCAACGTTTAAGTTATTAACCCAACGGTTGTAATTACGGTGTATTTCACCATCGTCGTACTTCAAATTCTCTGATTCAACGTAAAGAATAGAGTAAAACTTATCACTATAAGGAATTTCAACCACAGCGTGGTGCGAACGAACATACAATTCAGCGCGGATCAAACCAGGCTTTATTTCTGAAACCAACCAGCCTCGATTTTCAGCAGATTCAGAAATAGCTGATTTAACCTGTTTACTTTGAAGATTCAGTGCAACTGGAGTATCCTCAACATTCATTACAGGTTGGACGCGTCCACATCCTGCAAGAACGAATATGAATAACATTGAAACTGCTATTTTTAGTAATTTCATTTAAATTCCTTATCTGTGTTTATTTATAAGCGCGCATAGTATTTAGTTAGACTCAAAGCAAATCAATACTCTATGTCAAATCAATCCCAATTAATGTCGTTTAATATTGAGAAATGGTCTGCAAATTCGGCTGGTCTCAATTCTGTTGCCCAATGGCAAGCGTGGAGCACTAATTTAGATTGGCCACAAGATGGCTCAACTGAATTTAAAGCGATCCCACCGATGATGCGCCGCCGAATGAGCCTACAAAGTAAATTGGCCGTTCAAACTGCATTGACACTCTTAAAAGACAACTCGATTGATTATCTGGTTTTTGCCAGTCGACATGGTGAACTGCACCGAACCGCAACCTTGATCCAGTCGATATTGGAAGGTGATGATGCCTCGCCAATGGCATTTTCACAGTCGGTGCATAATACAGCTGCAGGGTTAACTACCATCGCAGCGAAAGCACCAATCCCTCTGACCTCTATTGCGGCCGGCCAAGATACTTTCCACAACGCTCTGATCGAAGCTTATCTTTACCTACATCAGTACCCGTCACATCGTGTACTCGTCATTGACTTCGACCAGCCTTTGCCTGAGCTTTACCAAGAATACGAAACACAAGACTATACGGATTATGCTCTGGGCTTAGTGCTCAGCGTTGGCAGTGAATATTCTATTACTAGAACAGTAGAAGCCAACCAAGCACCTTCCGTGTTACCACAAGGGCTACAAACGCTCCAACATATCTTATTGGGCGCAAATAAGTGGGCTATTGCTGGCAAGCACCAAACTTGGTCTTGGGTAAATAACACCGAGACAGGTCCACAATCATGAGCAAAATCGACCAATATTGGCGAGTATTCGCGACAGGGCTGTGCTTTACCATCTTTGGTCTAGGTGGCTTAGTATTAAGCTTCTTAATCTTACCCACTATCGCGCTAACGACTTCCAACACCATTAAAAGAGAGCTTAAAGCACAGCGATTGATTCGTTTCTCATTCAACGCCTTTTGCCAAATCATGAAGTTCACCGGAGCAATCGATTACCGAATTGATGGTGCAGAACTACTGCGTAACGACCGTAACTGCATTATCGTCGCCAACCACCCAAGTTTGATTGACTATGTGCTGATCGCCTCTCAACTTCCTCAATGTGATTGCCTCGTCAAAGCGGCCATTTGGGAAAACCCTTTTATGAAAAGGATTGTCAAAGCGGCAGGTTATATACCGAACCAAGCCCCTGACGATCTTTTAGAGCGCTGTGAAGAACGCTTCTCACGTGGCAATGTCATGCTGATTTTTCCCGAAGGAACTCGCACAACGCCAGGAATTGAACCATCCTTACAGCGTGGGGCGGCACAAATCGCGACTCGAACACAAACCGATTTACGCGTGATTCATATTACGGTTTCTCCGACATTCTTAACGAAAGAGAAAAAATGGTATCAAGTTCCTGCGTCGAAGCCCTTTTTTCATGTCGCGGTGAAAGGTAAAATAGAAGTCGAACCATTTATTGAAGGCTCAAATAATTTAACTTCGGCAGCAAGGCGCCTTAATCATCATCTTGCACAAACAATTTTCCCTTCCGAAGAAAACATTTAGCGTATCAATAACATAACAGGCGATATCGGCATTTCGAAAATACCTCATATAATGTAGAATCGCCCCCTTAAAGCAGCATTCAGATAAAGCATTAAGTAGGCCAAAGTGGAAACATTACACAACGAACTGAAACAACTGATCATCGACGCATTGAACCTTGAAGACATGAGCATTGATGAGATTGAAACGGAAGCTCCACTATTTGGTGATGGACTTGGACTAGACTCTATCGATGCCCTTGAGCTTGGCCTTGCTATCAAGAAAAAGTACAACATTGTTATCGATGCAGATGATTCAAACACTCGACAGCACTTTGCGTCAGTTGAAAATCTAGCGAACTACATCTCTTCTCAAACGAATAACTAGACAGATCTTTATGACACAAGCTAACCAACAAGAAGTATACAACCAGGTTAAAGATGCGCTTATTGAGCTGTTCGAGCTTGACGCTGAAGATATCACCCCTGAAGCTCATCTCTATCTTGATCTAGACCTAGACAGCATTGATGCCGTTGATTTGGTCGTTCACCTACAGAACGTCACAGGTAAGAAGATAAAACCTGAAGAGTTCAAAGCAGTGCGCACCGTTAATGACGTTGTCGAATCTGTGGTTGAACTATTGAAGGACGCCTAATGCGTCCTCTGCTGACTTTACTGTCGGCAATTATACTTTTCACTTATCCAATAGCGGTTTACTTTGGACTCAACAAGTTTGGCTTACAAACCGTTGGTATTGCCTTAGCCGCTATCTTTGCTGTACGCATTTTCACCGGCGGTCAGGCTAAAATCAAAGAGCTAAAACACCTAGCTTGGATCAGTGGAAGTGCCGGTATTGTTCTGCTGGCTTTAGGCTTAGCCTTTAAGCAACACGGCTGGCTAACCTATTATCCCGTTATCGTTAATGTTTGTATGCTGGTTGTATTCGCTTCGAGCCTATGGCAACCACAAACGATTATCGAACGTCTTGCTCGCCTTCAAGAGCCTGAACTTCCGCAAAGTGGCGTTGATTACACACGAAAAGTCACCAAAGTGTGGTGCTTGTTCTTTGTTATCAATGGCTCTATTGCCCTTTACACCTGCTTCCAACCGCTAGAAGTATGGACCCTATACAATGGCTTACTCAGCTATCTGTTTGCAGGGTTACTCTTTGCAGGAGAGTGGGTAGTAAGACAGCGCATTCGTCAGAGTTAAATTGTTATGACCCAAACCGTATCTTACACCTCGTTGTCTGAGCTTCTTAGCCAGGACAGAGCCCCTGAATCTATTGTCTGCTTTGACGACAATAGCGAGATTACGTGGCAAACATTTAACGACGACTTATCTCAACTCGTACAATTTTTGTCTTTATCCCCTTTTCAACGAATCGCGATTTGTACCCAAGACAGCTACCTATTTTCGATAGCATTTTTGGCGTGTGCAGCAGCTAACAAACACATCATCTTACCGGGTAACTACCAACCTTGTGCACTTGCTGAGTTAAGTGAACAGTTTGATTGCCTGCTAGTTGATGACTCGATTGGCGAAGTTGAGGTGAGTGACGTTCGCAATATCCAAACCTTATTAGACACCGAAACACGCGAGCCTCTAACCGATAATCTTCCGCCCATTGATTTGGCAGCAATCCATTTGACCCTGTTTACTTCAGGTTCAAGCGGTACGCCGAAGGCAATCAATAAAACACTAGAACACCTAGATATTGAAACGGCTCAGCTAGATAAGAACTGGGGCAAATTACTCAAGGGTAATCGAGTTCACAGTACGGTTTCACATCAACATATCTATGGTTTGCTGTTTAGAATCTTATGGCCACTATGCTCTGGTGTTCCATTTGCTCGAAGCAACCTTGAGTACCCTGAGCAGATTCTGTCTCACGCCAATAAAAACTGTGTGCTGATCAGCAGCCCAGCTCTACTCAAACGATTAAAGCATGAGACCAATACCGCGTCGCTTGCTGGTGTGTTCTCTTCAGGTGGCCCGCTACCCACTGAATCGGCTCACCAATCTCGGAATCTGCTTGGTCATTTACCTATCGAGGTTTTTGGCAGCACAGAAACCGGCGGCATCGCATTTCGTCAGCAAGAAAGCGCTCAAACACCTTGGCAGCTTTTTGACTGTATTGAGGCTAGTCTCAACAGTGAGAATTGCATTAAGTTATTGTCGCCGTACATCGATAAGAATAACTGGTATCAAACCTCTGATGAGTGCGAGATGGTCTCGGAGAATCAATTCATATTGAAGGGCCGAACGGACCGAGTGATCAAGATAGAAGAAAAGCGAGTATCACTGGTTGAAGTGGAAAAGCGACTGGAGCAACTGCCTTGGATAAGTGAGTGCGTGGTTATTCCATTTGAGGAGCCTGAGCGATTAATATTAGCCTCTGTTTTGGTATTATCAGATGAAGGCCAAGCCGCTCTATCGACCATGAGCAAAGGTAAATTCTGGTTGATGCTGCGTACAGAACTCAGAAAGTGGTTAGAGCCAATCGCAATCCCGAGAAAATACCGTGTTGTCGATGAGATCCCCCTCAACAGCCAAGGTAAGCGATTAACATCTCACATAGAACAGCTAATAAAATCATAGAAACCGCTGATCGTATTTTACACTGAGATTATCTTTTTATATTTTTGTCAAAGAACCAATATTTGCCCAAGGATTCTAAGTGCGCCCTATGGATAAAAGAAAACCAAACATCATTGCTGTAGACACGGTAGAAAATGAATCGACCCTGACACTTCATGTTAGCGGAGATATCACCGACTTTAATGGGCACTTCAAGAGCTTCCCTATTCTACCTGGCGTCACGCAAATTGATTGGGCACTTCACTACGCAGTCCAAGAGTTAGGCGTTCCTGGTTTCTTTAAAGGAATGGAAGTCATTAAGTTCCAAGAGCCTATCCTGCCTGACGCTACAATCCAGCTATCACTCAAATGGGATGCTGACAAAGACAAGCTGAGCTTTAGTTACACATCAAACAACGGTGAACAGACCCACTCTTCAGGCAAAATGAAGCTGGGAGAAAAAAGTGAATAGCGCTCCCGTCGAGGCTACTTCTCAACACCACACAAAAGAAAGCAGCTACAAGGCTTGCTTCCTTATCCCGTGCTTTAACCATGGCGCAACCATGCCGGCTGTGGTGTCGTCACTTCATCATTTTGAGTTACCGATCATCATCGTTGACGATGGCAGTGAACTCACAACAAAACAGTTTCTGTCTCCCCTAGCAGAGAATTCAAACGTAACCTTGGTGACGCTTGAACAGAACCAAGGTAAAGGCGGCGCAGTAAAAGCCGGAATCAAAAAAGCGCAGCAACTAGGCTTTAGCCACGCTATTCAGATAGATGCTGATGGGCAACACGACCTGGAAGCCTTGCCAACATTGATTGAGGCCTCACAAGCTAAGCCACAACGTCTGATATCAGGCCAGCCTATCTACGACGACAGCGTACCCAAAGCAAGGCTCTATGGGCGCTACGCGACACATATCTGGGTATGGATAGAAACCCTTTCTTTATCAATTAAAGACAGCATGTGTGGCTTTAGAGCGTATCCTATCAACCAAACTCAAACTGTGTTGAATAAGTACGATGTTGGTTCGAGAATGGACTTCGATATCGAGATTTTGGTTCGCCTGTATTGGGAAGGTTGCGACATAGACTTCGTTGAAACGCGCGTTATCTATCCTGAGAACGGCATCTCTCATTTCGATGCGTTGTGGGATAACGTCAAAATCAGTTGGATGCATACACGTCTATTCTTCAGCATGCTGCCAAGAGCACCAAAACTGATTGCTCGCCATTTCAAATCCGATTCAGCTGATAATAACCCAAATTTATCGACTGATTCAGAGCCGCAAGCTTCTGAACAACCACACTGGTCCCGCACTCAAGAACGCGGCACAGTATTAGGCATTAAGCTGTTATTAGCCATTTATACCTTGTTAGGTCGCGGTGTGTTCAACCTCATTCTGCGTGGTGTGATGCGTTACTACCACTTGACGGGCCAGCGTGCGCGAAACGCTTCCGAACAATATCTATTCCAATTAAAAGCCTATGCGGAACAGCAAAATATTGAGCTCCCCGGAGAACTAACCAGTTACAACCATCTGCTTTCATTTGGCCATACGATGCTCGACAAGCTCGCGGCATGGAAAGGTGATTTCTCGGCAAATAACCTGACTATTCATGGCCAAGACCAGTTCGAGAGCATGGTGGCAAATAAGCAAGGTGTGCTAATCCTTGGATCTCACCTTGGCAATATTGAGCTGTGCCGAGCTTTAGGTCGCAGACACTCGAACATCAAAATCAACGCCCTGGTTTTTACAGAACACGCCGAACGTTTTAATTCCGTGATGAAAGCGGTTAACCCGCAGTCTGATTTAAATCTGATTCAGGTGACATCGATGGGGCCTGATACCGCTATCTTGTTACAACAGAAACTAGAGCAAGGCGAATGGATCGTGATTGTTGGCGATCGAACTTCCACCAGCAAAGAGAGCCGCTCAGTATGGGCTGAGTTCTTAGGTAAGGAAGCTCCATTCCCTCAAGGTCCATTTATGTTAGCCTCGGTTCTCAAAGCACCCGTATTTTTGCTGTTTGGGTTACGTGACGACTCACAATCTAAGCCGCATTTTAATGTCTATTTCGAGCATTTTAGCAACAAGATCGAGCTACCAAGAAAGACTCGCGAACAATCTTTACAGCAAGTCGTGCAAAAATACGCAAATCGACTTCAGCACTACACACTGCAAGCACCGCTTCAGTGGTACAACTTTTTTAATTTTTGGACATTGAGCAAGCACCATGACGAAAAAGAATCCAAATAGCATCACCTTTGGTGCCGAGCGCCTCACGATTGAGGATGTTGTCGCTATCTCACAAGGCGCAAAAGCCTCGATGAACACAAGTGAAGCATTCACATCTAAGATCGACCGTGGTGTCGCTTTCTTAGAACGCCTATTGAAAGAAGAAGGTGTGATTTACGGTGTAACGACGGGTTACGGTGACTCATGTACGGTTGCGATTCCGCCAAACCTAGTTGACGAGCTACCACTGCATTTAACACGTTTTCACGGCTGTGGTTTAGGTGAAATATTGTCTCACGAACAAGCTCGTGCAGTCCTTGCAACTCGTCTTTGTTCGTTATCACAAGGTGTCTCTGGTGTGACTCACGATCTACTCAACCAGATCGTTACCCTAATCAACCAAGACATCTCACCACGCATTCCTCAAGAAGGATCGGTGGGTGCCAGTGGCGACTTAACGCCGCTATCTTATTTGGCTGCAGCCCTAATCGGCGAGCGCGATGTTATCTACAAAGGCGAAGTTCGCCCAACCAGTGACGTCTACAAAGAGTTAGGAATTAGCCCTATCAAACTTAAGCCAAAAGAAGGCTTGGCGTTGATGAATGGTACGTCTGTAATGACGGCATTAGCTTGTATCGCTTACAAGCGTGCGGAATATCTAGCTCAGCTATCAACTAAGATCACCGCTATGGTATCAGTCGGTATGCACGGCAATGACTTCCATTTCGATGAAGCGCTGTTTGCAGTCAAACCTCATCCTGGTCAACAACAAGTTGCTGCATGGCTGCGTGATGATCTGCAAGCGGATCGCCCGCCAAGTAACAGTGATCGCCTCCAAGATCGTTACTCTCTGCGCTGTGCTCCACATGTTATCGGCGTGGTTCAAGACTCTCTGCCTTGGCTACGCCAAATGATCGAGAACGAGCTAAACAGTGCCAACGACAACCCAATTATCGATGGTGATAATGAGCGCGTACTGCACGGTGGACACTTCTACGGTGGACACATTGCAATGGCGATGGATACGTTAAAAACTGCAGTTGCGAACCTTGCTGATCTGCTTGACCGTCAAATGGCTCAGCTGATGGACTACAAGTTCAACAACGGTTTGCCATTCAACCTAACGGGTGCTGAAGGCGAACGTAAGCCAATCAACCACGGCTTTAAAGCAGTACAGATTGGCGTTTCAGCTTGGACAGCAGAAGCATTGAAACACACCATGCCAGCAAGCGTATTCTCTCGCTCAACTGAGTGTCACAACCAAGATAAAGTGAGTATGGGCACCATCGCAGCTCGTGACTGTTTACGCGTTCTAGAGCTAACCGAACAAGTGGCAGCAGCGTCACTACTGGCGGGGACACAAGCACTCGAACTTCGTAAGCGCCACAATGAGCTTGATGAGCACCACATGAGTGAGAACCTCAAGCACATTCGCGACGAAGTGCTTAAGGAGTTTGAATTTATCGTAGAAGATCGACCACTTGAAGGCGATCTACGCCACTTCATTGCTCGTATTCAAAGTCAGCACTGGTCACTTTACTCATAAAGTAGCCAACCCTTTACGCAATATTGTTGAGAGCGATTTATGTCTGAAATCCTTCACCCATTACAATCTGAGGTGACGCTTATCACCTCATTCCAAGATGCCGACCCAATGGGCGTGATCTATCACGGCAACTACTTCCGATTCTTTGAAGAAGTTAGGCGCATCATGATGGATAAGATTGAGTACAACTACCATGAGATGAAGGATTCTGGCTACATGTGGCCTATCATCGATACCCGCGTGAAATACATTAAGGCGATACCGTTTAATCACAAGATTAAGGTAACGGCGAAACTCACCGAGTGGGAAAATCGCCTGCGCGTCGATTATGAAATTCATGATGCTCTAACCGGTGCTCGAATGACACGTGCTCACACCATGCAGGTTGCCGTCACCATCGAAGAACAAGAGATGTGCTTTGCCTCACCCAAAGTGTTTACTGACAAAGTAGAACACTGGCATCAATTTGGCTGCTTATCCCAATCAACTGAGCAACAGCCAAGCGACCAACAATCCGGCCAATCTCAAGTATCTAACACACAGCAGGTGAAACATGAGTCTGTTTAAGCGTGGACGTAAGCAAATCAGCATCGTACTACTAGGGCTTGCCTCTGTGATGGCGAGTAACCTTGTTATTGCTAACGAAAATTCAGCAACCGTCGGCTCTATTTCAGATCTGCAAACCGTATTAAGCGCAAACAACATAGTGCGTGGTGAGTTCACTCAAACACGCAACATGGAAATGTTCGCCCAGCCTTTAACGTCACAAGGTACATTTCTGTTAGACAAATCAAGTGGCTTACTCTGGACACAAACCACTCCGTTTCCCGTGAACTTAGTGCTCACCGATAACAAACTGAGCCAAAGGTTTGCCGATCAACCCGCAAAAATCATCACCGACAAAGAAAATCCAATGGCGTTTTATTTCAGCCATATCTTCTTGTCAGTGTTTCATGGGGACACGCAAAAACTTCAGGAACAGTTCGCACTCAATTTTGAGCCCGCAACTAACACCAGCTCTGATGAAAATGTACAAGCATGGACACTGACTCTAAAGCCCAAAAATGCACCGATGAATGCGGTGTTTGAGGCTATCACGCTGCAAGGCAACAGCGATATTGAACGTATTGAGTTGAAAGAGATTCGTGGAGATAGCACAGTGATCGAATTCAGTCAGTTAAGCCATCTACCGGAAGTATTATCAGATGCTGAAGCGAAACAATTCCAACTCTAGTCTTGCCCTTGTTTGGCTTGTTGTTGTAATGCTGTTTAGCGGGTTGTTGACCAAACAATTCGCTTTTTCTTCGTCGGTACCGATTGAAAGCAACATTCTAAAGTTACTGCCCGAAAACCAGCAAGACCCAATGGTAGAGCAAGCCTTTCAGCAGATATCCAGCTCGATGAGCGAGCAAGTGGTATTTATCATAAGCGCTCCCGATATCGAACAAACCATGGTTGCGACCGACGCTTTTGAAAAAGCTCTCAACCAAAGAACTTTTTCAAGTCAGCCAACTCTGTTTAAGCAAGTTCAAGGTAAAATCAACGCCAGCACTCAAAGCCAGTGGAGCGATTTCTATTTTCGTCACCGATCTCAACTGCTGACCCAACAACAAAAAGAGACGCTGACACACTCGCCTGATTCGCGAGCTCAATATGTCATTCAGTCTCTGTACAATCCATTCTCAGGCGTCACTGCAGCAGAGTTATCTCTCGACCCATTCTTGTTATTTCGCGACTACATCAGTGCTATTGGCGTCCAATCAAGTAACTTTGTTCTGAAAGAGGGCTATCTCACGGCCCAGTCGAATGAGCAAACTCATATTTTAGTCACGGCTACTCTGGCGGACTCACCTTATAGCTTGGCGATTCAAGAACAACTTCCCGATCTTGATTCAATTGAGCGCGAGGTCGAAAAACAATTTGGCGTCAAGGTGCAGCATACTGGTGTGGTGTTCTACGCCAATTACGGTACCGAAAGCGCGAAATCAGAAATCAGTACCATTGGTTTGGGCTCATTGGCAGGCGTTATTTTATTGGTGTGGCTGACATTTCGTAGTGCGCTACCACTTGCCTTATCTTTACTCTCAATCAGTACAGGATTATTGGTTGCACTGGCAAGCACTGTCGCTATCTTTGGTAAGGTGCATCTATTCAGCTTGGTGTTTGGCGCTAGCTTGATTGGCGTATCCATCGATTACTCTTTTCACTATCTCACTGACCGTTTGGCCGCAGGAAGCCACTGGCAGAGCGATAAAGGCCTAAAGCATATTTTCATTGCCATCACTCTAGGTTTAATCACCAGCTTAATCGGATACTTAGGGCTACTGGTTGCGCCATTCCCAGGCTTGCAGCAACTGGCTCTGTTTTCGTCGATTGGACTGATCGCAGCTTACGCCAGTGTGGTGTGCTGGTACCCCGTTTTAGCGGTAAAACCAGGCCAAGAGCGCCCTCTTCCCCTGTCGAAACTTTGGCAGACTTGGTTAAGCCTCTGGAGCAACCAAAAATTTAGAATTGGCCTTCCGTTAGCTGTGACTGTCTTGAGCCTGATATCACTCAGTCAAATTCGCTACGACGACGATATTCGCCAACTTCAGGCGATGCCAGAGCAACTCAAACAGCAAGAGCAAGCCATTACTGAAATCTCAGGATTGGGCAGTGGGCAAAATATGCTGTTGGTGACTGCCAACAGCGACCAGAAGCTACTCAAAAAACTGGCAGAAATCACCACAAGCTTAGATTCTCTAGTCGATAGCCAAGCTATCTCTGGGTATCGCAGCATCAATCAACAGTTGCTAAGCGAACAAGAACAACATGATAACTATCAGTTAGTTGAACAGCTCTATGGTCAACAAAGCCATATATTACAAAACACGCTAGGTTGGTCTACTTTTCCACAACTACCAAAATTCGCACCCATCACGGTATCTGGATTTTTGGAGTCACCGGTGTCAGAACCTGTTCGACCACTTTGGTTAAAGCCGATCGACGGACAAGCGGCGTCAGTCATTTTGATCAAAGACGTCACAAATTCAGAACTGTTCTCTCAATGGCTCGATTCAAACTTTGCGCAGCAACAAGGTGTTAAATACCTCAATAAAGCCGATGAAATCTCTGCTCTCTTTGCGGAATACAGAGTCAAAATCACAGAGTTATTATTGATAGCGTTAGCCGCTATTGGAATGCTGTTAGGTTGGCGTTACGGTGTGAAGCAAAGCCTATTAATGCTGTTGCCTTCATTAATTGCAGGAGTGGCGGGATTAGCGGTCACGGGTATTTTAGGTTCCACGTTGAACCTGTTTAATCTGCTGGGCTTGATTCTGATTTTAGGGATTGGCATCGACTACACCTTGTTCTTTGCTGAGCAAAAGAAATCGCTGAGCACCTTATTAGCGATCACCTTGTCAGGTCTCACAACACTACTTTCATTCGGCTTACTGTCGCTGAGCCAGACTCATGCTATTCATAGCTTCGGGGTGACGGTTCTGACAGGGATCTTTGTCGCTTGGCTGCTTTCTCCACTCGCGATCAACAGTAGTAAAAACGTAGAAGGACCAATTACTCGAGAGGCTTTTAGATGATCCAGACATTAAAGGTAACCTTCGCCATACTAGTGGGCATTCTAATGAGTGCCTGCTCGATGGTTTCTCAGCAGCCAAGTGGTGCGAGCGTGTCTATCGATCAAGACACCGAGCTAGCACTACCAATGCCAGCTGAACTAGGGTATTCCCTCACGGCCAGTCAATTGATTAGCGCTACGTGGGAAAATGATACACAGCAGCTTCCGGTTCAAGTCGAAGTCACACCAGGTAAAGTGGTTTTGGCGGGGTTCTCCTCTTGGGGTACTCGCATTCTATCGCTGCAATACCAGAATCAAGTAATTGATACGCAGGTTTTGTCTGGGCTTGGCGCAACTTTGCCACAACCTGAACAGGTGCTATTTAATTTAATGCTTACCTTATGGCCGGCTGAAGCATGGGCTCAGCCTTTACAAAGCATAGGTTGGCACCTAGTCGATACCGACAAAACAAGAACCGTATTTGATGAAAACCAACAGGCAATCATTCAAATTGATTACCAAACAGATCCTGGTACACACAAAACGGCAGGCGACATTGTTTTCAAACATTTGACCCTGGGCTACAACATCACCATACAAACGTTGAACTCAACGATTGTCGACAATCCAAGTAAGAGTTGAACACTATGCCTATTTACATCCAAGACTGTGGTTTCCACTCAGCGCTAGGCTCAGAGATTGCCGATATTCATGGCTGTCTAAAAGACGAGCGTGAATCAAATATGGTCGAAGTGCACGATATGCTGAACGATGGTAAACACACTGTCGTTGGTCAGATCGCGGGTGAGCTGCCACCGATTCCTTCAGATCTTACGCAATACGCCACTCGCAACAATCAACTGGCGCTGTCGGCTCTTCACCAAATTGAAGATTCTATCGAGCAAGCCAAATCTCAGTTTGGCGCAGATAGAATTGCAGTGGTTATCGGCACCAGTACTTCGGGAATTTCGGACGGTGAATCCGCTTTTAAACACAAACTCGACCAAGGTTCTTTTCCCGAGAATTATCACTACTCAAAACAAGAGCTAGGGAACACTTCCGAATTCGTTAGCCAGTATTGCGCATTAACGGGGCCAAACTACGTCATATCTACGGCTTGCTCATCCAGTGGCCGCGTATTTCTGACCGCCCAGCGCTTATTAGATTCAGGTATGGCTGATGCCGTGTTAGTGGGTGGTGTGGATACATTGTGTAAGCTGACACTCAATGGTTTCCACGGTCTTGAAGCACTCTCAACAACACATTGTAAGCCATTTAGTGCAACCCGAGAAGGTATCAACATAGGAGAAGCAGCGGCATTTATGTTGCTCAGCAAAACAAAGTTAGCCGGTGTTAATGCAGCACAAGACACGTCAAACATTGCCTTATTGGGCTGTGGGGACAGCTCTGATGCACACCACATTTCAGCGCCTCACCCTGAAGGCAATGGTGCTGAACAAGCAATGAAAAAAGCGTTACATTCTGCACAGTTAAACGTAGAAGACATTGGTTATATCAATGCACATGGTACAGCAACGCCACTCAATGACTCGATGGAAAGTAAAGCCATTCATCGTATTTTTGCAAACAAGGTTCCCGTCAGTTCTACCAAACCGCTGACCGGGCATACTCTAGGCGCAGCAAGTGCGATTGAGGCTGCAATTGCGTGGCATATTTTGAAATATGACTTACCGCTTCCCTTACAAAAATGTCAGGATAAAGCTGAAGATATTGAGATTGATTTGGTAAACTGTTCACAGAAACTTAAAGCAAAGAACATCTTAAGCAACTCGTTTGCTTTTGGTGGCAACAACATTAGCCTGATTTTTGGTGTAGTAAATGACTGATATCCCTTCTGTAGACCAACTTCTCCCTCACGATGATCCGATGATATTAATCGATCGTGCTATCAGCGTAGAGGCGTTGTCGATCCACTGTCAGGTCGATATTGGTGACCATAATCTGTTCTTTGACGCCGAATATCAAACGGTACCAGCATATGTTGGAATCGAGTTTATGGCGCAGTCTGTAGCGGCATGGTCTGGATATCACGCACTTAAAAACGGCACCACGCCCCCAATCGGATTCTTACTCGGCTCTCGTCGCTATAAATCACTGTGTGATGAGTTTACTCAAGGTCAGACCCTTGATATCTACGCCGAACAGATGATGGAAGACAGCGGTATGGCTGTGTTTACCGCAAGAGTCGAAGACCGAGGTGAGTTAGTGGCTCAATGCCAACTCAACGTCTACGTGCCGACCGAACAAAAATTACAAGAAATGAAAACTAGGAGCCCATCATGAGCCGTCAGGTTTTAGTCACTGGTGCCAGTAAAGGTATTGGTAAAGCGATCGCTATTCAACTCGCGAAAGACGGGTTTGAAATCGCCGTTCATTACATGGGTGACAAGCAAGGTGCTGAAGAGACGCTAAAGTCGATCACCGAACTGGGTGGCGCTGGACGTCTTATTCAATTTGATATCAGCAAACGAAGCGAGTGTCGCGAAAAGCTTGAGTCTGATATCGCTGAACATGGTGCTTACTATGGTGTAGTGAACAACGCGGGCATTACTCGTGACACTGCATTCCCCGCGATGACGGAAGAAGAGTGGGATGGTGTGATCCATACCAACCTAGATAGCTTCTACAACGTACTTCACCCTTGTGTAATGCCTATGGTTCAAAAGCGTAAAGGTGGCCGTATCGTCACTCTAGCGTCGGTATCCGGCATTATGGGTAACCGTGGTCAAACTAACTATGCTGCAGCAAAAGCGGGGGTGATTGGCGCAACTAAGTCTCTTGCTCTAGAACTCGCAAAACGCAAGATCACGGTAAACTGTGTCGCTCCTGGCTTAATTGACACAGGTATGGTTGACGAGCACGTGAAAGATCATGCACTTCCTCAAGTACCACTGCGCCGTATGGGTGAGCCGGAAGAAGTAGCCGGCCTAGTCAGCTACCTAATGTCTGATATTGCAGGCTACGTAACTCGCCAAGTGATTTCAGTAAATGGAGGCTTAGTATGACCCGCCGCGTTGTTGTAACTGGAATGTCTGGTGTTACTGCTTTTGGTAACGACTGGCAACAGATAGAGCCTAAGCTAAAGGCCTGTGAAAATGCGACTCAATATATGCCAAGCTTCGAGCAATATGATGGTCTCAACACAAAACTTGCCGCGCCTATTGATGACTTCCAACTGCCTAAACACTACAAGCGTAAGCAAGTGCGTGGCATGGGCCGTGTATCACGCCTAGCTACCGTTGCGACTGAGAATGCATTGGAGCAAGCCGGCTTAATTGGTCACGATGTATTGACCAATGGCGAAACTGGTATCGCTTACGGCTCTTCAACTGGCAGTACCGATGCGGTTGGTGCTTTCGGAGTAATGCTGAACGAGAAGTCGACACGAGCAATCACAGCAACTACTTACGTTCAAATGATGCCACACACAGCCGCGGTAAACGTAGGT
Source organism: Vibrio sp. 10N.222.55.C6 (assembly GCF_041473395.1). NCBI lineage: Bacteria > Pseudomonadati > Pseudomonadota > Gammaproteobacteria > Vibrionales > Vibrionaceae > Vibrio > Vibrio sp. 10N.222.55.C6. The sequence continues at coordinate 2,011 of NZ_JBFRSD010000019.1, read as the reverse complement.
CTGTTCTTTGGTCTGCGTGGCCGCGTGATTCCCACCAGCAGCGCCTGTACTTCAGGAAGCCAAGCCATTGGTTACGCCTATGAAGCGATCAAGCATGGTTACCAAACCGTAATGGTTGCCGGTGGTGGTGAAGAGTTATGCCCAACTGAGTCTGCCGTTTTCGATACCCTTTTCGCTACCAGTTTAAAAAACGACACACCCAAGAAATCCCCTAGCCCATACGACAGCGAGCGTGATGGCTTGGTTATCGGCGAAGGCGCTGGAACCCTGATCCTTGAAGAGTACGAACATGCTGTTGCTCGTGGCGCAAAGATCTACGCAGAAATCATAGGTTTTGCGAGCAACTGTGATGCGGCTCATGTGACTCAACCTCAGATGGAAACCATGCAAATCTGTATGGAGAAAGCATTGAGAGACGCACAACTTCCAGCTGAGAAGATTGGCTATGTTTCTGCGCACGGTACTGCGACTGAAAAAGGTGATATTGCAGAGAGTAACGCGACAGCGAATATCTTTGGTGAAGTACCAATCAGCTCTCTTAAGAGTTACTTTGGCCATACGCTTGGTGCGTGTGGTGCAATTGAAGCGTGGCTCAGCCTAGAGATGATGCATAGCGGTTGGTTCAGCCCAACCCTAAACCTTAAGAATGTCGATGAACAGTGCGGCAAGCTCGATTACATCACGGGCTCAGGTCGCGAATTGGATGTTGAATACTTGATGAGCAACAACTTTGCTTTTGGTGGAATCAACACCTCTATCATCTTCAAGAAAGTCTAAGCTTAGCTACATAAAACGCTAAGTAAATAAAAAGGTTCATCGCGGATTAGCGGGAACTAAAAACAAAAACGGTAGTAAGTGATATGGTTTAGTCGCCAAACAAAAATCATACACAAACTACCGTTTTCATGCCGAATCATACTTTCCTATCTTCATTCTGGGAAGGCTTTCAAATAGTAAAGTCTCACCAGACAGCATCACTTATTACCCTGACTCTTAAACCTAACTCTGAGGCTAAGTGCCTTTGTGGTCTTGAAGCCGAAGCTATCCATGAGTATCAATGGCGTCATGTGAAAGAAGCCATGTTGCTCGGTGTTCCTGTTGAACTTTCCGTTCAAACACGAAGAATTAAGTGTCGTGACTGCGGCATAAAAACAGAGTCTCTATCTTGGCTAGAGCCTTATGATCGCATCACGAAGCGCCTAAAAAGTTATATAGAACAACTGCTGCCTCTTCTTCCCATTAAGCATATCTCCCAGTTAACGAGCGTACATTGGCACACCATTAAAGAGATAGATAAACGCCGACTTCGACAAGTTGTACCGTCAGTGAAATGGGAAGAGCTAAGGCAACTCGTCATGGACGAGTTCGCTATCTTTAAAGGGCATAGGTATGCCACGGTCATTGCTGACGCTAAGACTCATCAAGTCATTTGGATAGGGTTAGGCCGTAGCCGCAAGGACATACGACCGTTCTTCGAGCTGTTAGGCAAGCATGGCAATAATATCGAAGCGGTCGCGATGGACATGAATACGGCTTTTGACCTTGAAGTTCAAGCGCACTGCCCGAACGCAAAAATCGTTTACGACTTATTCCATGTTGTTGCTAAGTTCGGTCGTGAGGTAATGGATAGAGTCAGAGTCGACCAAGCCAACAAACTCAAGCAAGATAAAAAAGCGAGGCAATGGGTCAAGCGCTCACGCTGGGTGTTGTTGAAAAATAGAGGCAACTTAAATCCACGGCAAGACAGCTATCTTACAGAAATATTGAATATCAATAAGGACTTAATGACCACTTATATACTCGGGGCACAACTCAAAGAGCTTTGGTATTGTGAATCAGAAGCACATGCTAAAGGGCTCTGGGAGGCGTGGTGGGCACAAGTACAAGAGAGTGGAATTAAGCCATTGAAAGAGTTCGCACGAAAACTGAGTCCTTATCTTCACGGTATTATCGCATCGGCAAGTTATCCGCTAAACACCTGCACCCTAGAAGGGATAAACAACAAGATAAA